>NZ_JBFRDK010000143.1:0-16349 GCF_052113545.1 Paenibacillus sp. TAF43_2 | reverse complement strand
AATTTGAGCCCAGCCGGTTATACCTGGCCTTACTTGATGCCGCCTTGCTTGTTCCTCTGTGTATAACGGTAAATACTCCATAAGAAGCGGTCTTGGACCAACAAGACTTAAATCGCCCCTTACTACGTTAATAAGTTGAAGCAATTCATCAAGACTAAACTTCCGTAAGAAGCTCCCGAAAGGAGTCAGCCTAATGTGATCCGGCAGCAACTGACCGAGGCTGTCCTTCTCATCTGTCATCGTTCTAAATTTGTAAACAACAAAAGGGGCACCGTGGAGTCCTGGACGCTGCTGCTTATACACAATTGGTGTTCCTAGCTTAACGCGCACCAATATTGCAGTAATTCCAATGATCGGCAGCATAATGAGTAAGATTATACTCGAAACAAAAATATCAAATAATCGCTTTGTCATAGATAGGTGCTCCCGTAGCTCGTTTAACTGCTCTTAGTTTGAAGATAGCAGCTTTCGCATTTTTGAAATAACGCTTGGACCGACAATTCGGCTTGCAACTCTTTTCAGTTTGCTATTCATACGAACATGAATAGGCAGCCAAGACTTTGCAAAATGGTGGATTGTAAAGCTATTTTCCGTTATGTAGTTTCCTCCGTTAATATAATCATATGGACTAAAGAAGGTTCTTGGATAAAAGGTAACTCCATTGGGTAACACTTGAAATTCCCCATTCAAAATCAATCCGTCTTTTTTACTGAGTTCTGTAATGACAGCCGTATTTGTTGTTGTGTCATAGTTGCCACCTGGCAGTAGAAAACTTCTTCTGGCATAATCTATGAGCAGCTCCTTTATCCATGGATGGCCTTTAACAGCCCCCATCGTAGCCGATTGCAAATATGTTTCATCTTCAAAACCAGTAAACGCCTTATGATGAAGTAAAGTATCAAGTGGCCTCAGTACCTCAACATCCGTATCCATATAAATGCCTCCGAGATGAAATAAAGCATGCAGCCGCACATAATCACTTACAAATGCATATTTCCCAGCTACGTAAGCCTCTTTCACATAACGGTTTGAGTTGAGATCAAAATTATCCTCATTCCACTCTATTATGGTGTAATCACTCAAATGCTTTTGCCAACTATCCAAGCATTTTTGAATTTTCTTTGATTTCTCTCCACGCCCAAACCAACAGTAATGCAGTATACGTGGAATTTGTTCCGTTTTTCCCACTACTCTACCTCCCTTACAATGGCCAAATTAAGTATTTACTTAAATAATAGATATTGAGTACGATAAAATTTTCATAAAAGAAATAAATAAAATAAAATGCTATGATCGCCAAATATACAAGCTTCTGATCTTTCTCCCGAAACAGCTTCACGATCCAACCAAACAAAAGAAGCTGGTATAAGCTGAAATAAATACTGAGTCGAGCAAAAATCCAGTTCTGAGTCGATATAATCATGAGCACGACGCCGACAATAGAAAGATTAACTACGATGTCACCATGAGGAAAGATTTTTCTTAGCTTCTCTCTGCCAAAAAAGGCGATAACGACCGGAATCGAGCAAACAATTACTCGTATAACGTTAGCCCCGCCCTCCTGAAAACTTTCATAATGGCCATATTGTGTGTCTTTAATTGCCGTGAATAATAGCGTAGAAAACTGGTTGAAGCCTGCAACAATCAGAACAGCTAAGGAAAGAAGAGCAAAAGTCATCCCAGTCCATGCTTTTCTTCTTACAATAAAATAAATCGGAATCATGACTAGTGCGCTTTGATGGAATACCGATCCCAACAACACCAGAGCCATATAGCGTTTCCAGCTGCCTTCAAAAATAAATTTGGTTGCAGAAAAGACAATAGCTGCCGCCAAAAATTGTCTTATACCATTCATCGATACAATGAATGCTCCTGTTGTTATATACAAATACATGCTCAATTCAAAGAGCCTTGCATATTTAAAGAACACTCCGGCAATAAGCAGGTTTGTTGCCAAAGCGGTAAAAAAAATAAGTATTTGTGGATCATCCGATATTTGCTTCAATAACAATTGCAGTATATTGAATCCCTTATCTCTCTGCTGCAATATCGACTCCCACGAAAAATCTCCAATTTCGTAGCTATGTACATAAAGTGATGTATCACCTATGTTTTGTCTAAGTCCTGAGACGATGACGAGGGATGAAGCTGCCAGAAATGCTAAAAATTTATTCGGACTAATAAATATGGGAGCCTTTACTGCTGCAACAGAAAAATATCTGGCCATCCATGCAGTTATTGAAACAAGAATTAACGTAAACCAGAGGATCGTCATTTCTCTGTTCCTTTCTCTAATTAATTCGATTGCTTCATCAATGTTCGTCTACTCGTATTTTGTATATAGAGATAGAGCATAATCCCAAGCGGAATAGCAAGCAGCGTTGTAAGTTTACGAGGAGATTCCACTAAGAACCTTCCATTCCTTAACATGATACTGCTTGAGACATAATGGGTAGCTTCTCGAAGTCTATCTTTATAAGTCGGTGAATAAGCCATAGCTGTTTTTCGGAAAAATGCGAAGCCTTGTGGATTCTTCCGATATTGATTAATAATGTTTAAGCTAGAGCCATCTGCCAAATACTCGACGTAACAAAGAACATGATTCAAAATGAGAAGCGGTTGTTCTTGATCGATCAGAACGTATTTATAGGACAAGGGACAATATTTTTCTCCTGGAAAGAGTGGATAAGGTGCCACTTTTTGGGCCAGTTCAGTTCGATACACAATTTTTTTATCGCCTTTTACATTGTGTTTTACATATAGATCTGTGAAAGGAGAATCCTTCATATCACTAGGTAATAAAGTTCCGATGACTTCTCCGTTATGGTAGGCATCTAAACCAATAATTCCAGCGTAGCGATTACTGCCTTCCTTCCTCCAGAAGGTCGTAATTTTTTCAACTGCATCGTCTGCCAAATAATCATCCGAATCGATACAGACATTAAGCTCTGTCTCAATATGTTTATAAGCCGTGTTGTGTGCACCATGCATTCCCTGATTTTCTTGATAAACATATTGAATCGGTAATTCAGCTTCATTGATCCAACTCTCAACTAATTCTCTAGTATTATCCGATGAGCCATCATCAACAATAAGCCACATAAAATCTTTGCATTTTTGCCTCTTTAAACTTTCGTAGCATAGGTGGAGTGTATAAGCTCGATTGTACGCAGGAGTAAATACAGTCAACATCGGTTTTGAACTTCCACTAACCGTTTTCCGTTCCAAGTCTTATTCCTCCTGTATTTTTTCTCCGTATCCAATTCATACCTAATAACATAAAGTAGATAGCTGACGAGATTTTTAGCTTTGCGCATAAAAAAAACGTCTTCCAAATTAGTGGACAATACTCCAATTGAAAGCGCCTAAGTGAATAACTTGTTTTTTCATTGTTTAACAATTTTTTGATTAAACGCAATCTTTCTCTCATGGATAGATTCGATTGATGATTCATTATGTTTAATCCTTGACCTAGTACATTCATGCTAATTCGATTATTTAGCGCTAGTCCAAAATCATTAATCAGACCTTTTTCCGTCAAAAAGCTTTGTATTGCCGCGTATAGCTTTTCAAATTTCTCAACTAACAACGGATTGTATTGGGATGTGATGGAGGCATCGTTTGTTCGCCAATAATGATAAAAAGGACGATTCAGAAACAAAAAAGATTCAGCATTATAAAAGACATGAATGTTGAAGAGTGTATCCTCATTACTGCCTATGATGCTGAGATCTTTAAATTTCACCTTATTGTCTTTCAGCAATGATGTACGATAAAGTTTTGACCATACCGTCCCCCAAGCATCCAGATATTCGGGATTCGCTACCTCTTCCTTTAATGGACCTACAAGCCGCCTTAGCATAGTCGTTTGCACCTCATCCATAAGATACAATTGCTTGTCAGGCATGTTGAACCGCTTTTCCTTCGAATGTGTCCCAAACTCCCTAATATACGTACACATCACAATATCAACGTTTTGTTCCACTGCGCATGCGTACATTTCTTCATACATTTTTAAATTTACCCAATCATCTGGATCAACGAATCCGATGTACTCCCCATTTGCTGCCAGCACACCATCGTTTCGTGCAGCGGACACACCTTCATTTTTTTTATTAATAACAATGATTCGTGAATCCCGTTCCGTATATTCCTGAAGAATGCTTAAGCTGGAATCCGTAGATCCATCGTTTACTGCAATAATTTCTATGTCAGATAAGCTTTGCTCTAGCAAGCTATTCAAGCATCTATCCAAATACAGCTCCATATTAAATATAGGCACGATGATACTGACTTTGGGATTCATTTTGTTCCCCCAACATAAAGGACTTGTATATTTCATTAAGCTCTAGCTTCACTTGAAGCAAACCATATTTCTGTACTATTTGAAGGCTAAACGCCCCCATCCGCTGCCTCATCTCCAGCGATTCACTCAGCTTCCTTAACCGGTCAGCAAATAATGCCATATCGGTCGGCTCCAGCACGAATCCATTCTCGCCATCTATAACGAGCTCTGAATGCCCTCTATTCCGCGTGGCAACAATGGGCAGCCCACAGGCCATGGCCTCCATTAAATTGACGGGCAATCCCTCACGCAGACTGGATGCTACTGCGACGTCGCACATGGGCAGCAGCCGGTCGATATCTGTCCGATAGCCAAGAAAATGGACCATCGATCCAACACCTAAACGCTCTGCCAGAGCCTGGCTTTCCTCAAGCAAAGGCCCTTTTCCAGCCAGCAGCAGCCGGCCATGCGGTACCGCCTCTTTAATTGCGGCCAACGCGTGAATGAGCAGCTGATGGTTTTTGTTTCGGTTAAATTCAGCAGCATAAAACATAAGGAAGTCGTCCGTGCGATAATCGAGCTCCTGACGCAATCGCCATTTATCAAGCTTTTGCATAGGCTTAAAATGTGTTGTATTTACGCCAACACCATGAACATGAGCGATCCGCTTTGCTTTAAATTTTTTGGTGACAGCGAGCTGATAATCCTCTGTATTAATTGTAATTAAACAGTCCGTCATGCTGGACAGCCTCTTCTCAATTGGATAATAAAGCATCCAGTTCAAGAGCGAGCCGCCCTTGCAGAAATGAAAACCATGCGCGGTATAAATAACTTTTGTTCCTTGTTTTCTCGCCGGCTGTGCCGCGAGTCTTGCAAGCACGCCGCCCATTGGCGTATGGCAATGAATGATATTATAATCCTGCTGCTGAATAATTGCCTTCAGCTCTCGGTATGCTCTGACATTGTTGGAATGGAACGGCGAGCGCTCAATGGAAATATTAAACTTTCGGTCAACAAAAGGGAGCTCCAGCTCGCCCTTTGCGGCGATATGGACCTCCCACCCTTGCTGCTTAAACCATTCGAGAACAGGCATATGAAATGCCTTGAAATGATAATCAACCGTTGCGCAAAATAAAATTTTATTTGGCATGCTTCTACCATCCTATACTAGAATTATTTTCTAGCAGATTCTCTTTCAACCATTTGCGATAAATAGTTTAATAGCTCATAACGCAAATCCTCACGCTGAAGAGCAAATTCAATCGTCGTCTGGATAAAGCCCATTTTCTCACCAACATCATGACGCTTGCCTTCGAATTCATAAGCGTATACGGCTTCCATTAGGTTTAAAGCAGCGATCGCATCGGTCAGTTGTATTTCTCCGCCCGCTCCTGGCGATTGATTGCCGAGAATGTCGAAGATCGCCGGGTTCAAAATATACCTGCCCATAATCGCCATATTCGATGGCGCCAGCTCCTTGGACGGCTTCTCGACCAAATGTCTAACCCGGTGGAAGGATTCTTCCATAAGAGTGCCATCTACAATTCCGTAGCGAGATACGGCTTCATCCGCCACACGCTGCACGCCGATAATCGAAGTATGATACTCATCATATTTTTCGATCATCTGCTTTATACAAGGCTTCTCCGCTGTGATAATATCATCCCCAAGCAGTACGGCAAACGGCTCATCGCCAATAAATTTGCGAGCGCACCATATGGCGTGCCCAAGCCCCTTCGGCTCCTTTTGGCGAATATAATGAATGTCCACCATATCCGCTGATTTGCGCACTTCACTTAATAAATCGTATTTATGTTTGGCAGTCAAAATTTGCTCCAGCTCAAGCGAGTTATCAAAATGATCCTCGATTGCCCGTTTTCCTTTACCCGTTACAATAATAATGTCCTCGATGCCTGATTCAATCGCTTCTTCCACAATATATTGAATAGTTGGCTTATCGACGATTGGCAGCATTTCTTTTGGCATCGCTTTTGTTGCTGGGAGAAACCTTGTACCCAGACCAGCAGCTGGTATAATCGCTTTTCTAACCTTCATAACTTTTATGCAACTCCTTCGTTTTTTAACCTGTTACAGATGCAAATCCAGGAAGCTCTACGACATTATTCGCTAGATCCAGCAGCCTTGTACGCAATTCTGCTTTGCTCATTCCCCCGTGCAGGGCAATAATTTCTTCAATATGTTCAAAATAAATCTCGGATGATTTACCTATGTAGATTTTTGGATAAACCTGCTTTTCATTGATTTCATCATCCTTAAGCATTTCTTCGAATAGCTTCTCGCCTGGGCGAATTCCTGTGTACTCAATGCCGATTTCCTCGACCGAGTAGCCCGACATCCGAATGACATTTTGTGCAAGATCAGTAATGTTAACCGGATCACCCATATCGAGGACAAAGATTTCACCGCCTCTGGCAAGTGCACCAGCTTGAATGACTAACCTTGAAGCTTCAGGAATGGTCATAAAATAGCGAACCATGTCCGGATGTGTAACCGTTACGGGCCCCCCCTTCTCTATTTGCTTCTTGAACAGCGGAATAACGCTGCCGCGGCTGCCCAAAACATTGCCGAATCTTACCGCTACAAATTTGGTATTGCTGAACCGGTCCATATGCTGAATGACCATTTCCGCAATCCTTTTTGTCGCGCCCATAACGCTGGTTGGATTAACCGCCTTATCGGTCGATATCATGACAAACGTATCCACGCGAGCTTGGCTGGCTGCTCTTGCCGCATTCAAGGTTCCCATTACGTTATTTTTGAACGCTTCCTCTGGATTTCTCTCCATCAGTGGAACATGCTTATGTGCTGCTGCATGATAAACGACCTGCGGACGATGAGCTTGCATAACGGCCAGCATTTTATTTGCGTCTTGCATATCGGCGATTTCTGTCACAAATTCTATTTTCGTATGTCCGTAAAGCTCTTTCAGCTCCATCTCAATGGAATAAATGCTGTTCTCTCCATGTCCAAGCAAAATAAGCTTCTCCGGTAAAAACCTCGAAACCTGCCTGCACACCTCAGATCCAATCGAGCCCCCAGCGCCTGTTACCATAACGACCTTCTGGGTGACGTAACCTGAAATACTCTCAATATCGAGCTCCACAGGCTCACGCCCCAATAAATCCTCAACCTGAACATCACGAAATTGACTAACCGACACTCTGCCGGTAGCCAAATCCTCAAGCATAGGAATGATTTGTGTTTTTGCTTTCGTTTTAGCGCATTCGCTAAAAATCGTGTTGAGCTGTTTTTTGCTCAGTGAGGGTATCGCAATAACGATATTGTTAATCTCATAATCAAGCGCCACCTTCGCAATGCTTTCAACTCCGCCCAACACCGGAATGCCCATAATATCTAGATTGTGTTTGTTTACATCGTCATCTATGAAGGCAGTTGGCAATAGCTCCATATCATTGTTGCTAAGGAGCTGACGGGCAAGCATCGTACCCGCAGAGCCAGCACCAACAATTAACGTGCTTTTGCGCAATCCAGCATTTTTCTGGTAGCTGCCACGGAAAATTCTCCAGCATAACCTCGATCCTCCGATTAACAGCATATGAATCATCCACGTCACGGCCAGCAGCCTGAAAAACACATCCTGCATCACAATTTGCTGAATAATCGCTGCTGCAAAGATCGAGAAGGATACGGCCTTTGTTATTATCAATAGCTCCCCTACACTCGCATATTCCCATGCCTTCTTATACAAATTGTAGTAGAAGGAAAAGAAATGATGGCTTAACAGCAAAGTAATTGAACTGATTACAATGGGCGCAGTCACCACATCAAGCGAAGCACTTAGCAATAACCTGCTAAAAAAAATGGCGGTAAAAACGATAATGGAGTCGATTAAAATCAATAAAGACAATCTTTGTCGGTACGTCAAAAAACATTCACCCTTTCTTCAGATATAGAAAAAACAAACGAAATGATTGGCTTAAGAGAATCAAGCTTAATATCACTGTTACACTCTTAGAGTGTTTAACTAAAAGGCTTTATACAAAACCATTTAGTTAAAGACTCTAAAATAGAGTCCAGGGGCATCGAACCCCGCCTCACACCACACTCTTGACGACTCGCGTCTAAGGTTTTTTTGCAACCCACAGAATGGCCGAGTGCCTCCATTGATAACGGTGAGGAGACATTACCGAATGAAATTGCCTTTACAAACACTTAACGTGCTTTATAAAGAACAATAGTCCGTAAAAAAAGCGCTATCCGATTGATATCATCAAACGCTCTACTTATTTAGTATGACACCCAATATATTAGCTTTTGCAAACAGCAATGCACGTTTCGCTTCCAGTGCATGCTCCTGCTGTGTTTTCCCATGTTTTAAAAGCAAGAGCACGCCGTCACATTTACTTACCAGCGCATTCGTATCCGGAACGCCAAGAACCGGCGGGCAATCCAGCAGGACCATGTCATAATGCTCATCTGAAAATGCCATTACATCTACCATTAGCTGTGAATCGAGCAGTTCTGTCGAATTATAGAGGCGCTGCCCGCTTGGCAATATATCGAGTCCTTCGACCTCCGTATTATAGATCGCTTCACGAATTTCGAGCTGCTGCCCTAAAACATTCGACAAGCCTGGCGAGGTTTGTACATTAAAGATTTTGTTTATGATTGGATTGCGAAAATTTGCGTCGATGATCAGCACTCTATCGCCACGTTGTGCCATACAGACTGCTAAGTTGACTGCCGCTGTCGATTTTCCTTCGCCCTCTGAGGGCGAAGTGACCAGTAAAGAACGCACCTTGCTGCCGCTCGCTGCATAATGAATATTGTTGCGAATGGTTCGATATTGTTCCGAAACGATGCCATGCGGATTAATATAAGCGAGTAAGCTTTTGTTTACATAAGACTTTGATACCTTTTGCCGTTCACGAACCAATCGTCTCACCTCTTACGGAAATGCTTTTTTGTTTTTTCAAACGACTGCTACCATAATCTTTTCGTTTAATTTTATTAACTTGACCAAGCATCGTTAGGCCAAGCAGTTCTTCCACTTCTCGTTCTGATTTGATAGAATCATCGAGTGAATCTAGCAGGAATACTAACCCTACGCTCAAAATCATGCCTAGCAAGAAGGCAATGTACACGATACGATTGCTTTTTTCATTAATCGGGAAAGGATTTTCTTCTGCCTTCGTCAACAATCTGATGCTCGTAATTCCAAGCACTTCCGATGCTACTTGCCTGTAGGTTTCCACTGCTGTATTCGCGATCTCGGCTGCAAGCCTTGGATCGGTATCCATAACAGAAACTACGGTAACAAGCGAGGCATCTACACTGTCTACTCTAATTTGGCTTCGCAGCGCTGCTGCCGAGAGATTAAGACCGAGTTTTTCAATTACCTGATCCAAAACGATTGGCTCTCTGAACAATACCCTCACTGTGCCCATCATATCCGAGGAAGCAGCCACGATCATCCGCGTGTTTGATACGTACATTGGCGTTTCAGGCTTTGAGTTGAAGAAGCCCGCAGCGACTGTAAAGAGAATAGTAATGACCACGACTATCCACAGACGTTTTTTTACCGTGAGAAATAACGCTTTAAGATTTATTTCTTTAATCTTCACTCTGTCTTGATCATGATGCGATGCTTGTGAATCCTCCAGCCGTTTACCTTCCATTTGCACACCTGCTTACTATGTTTGTTATAAAGAACAATAACACAATATTAGTTCTTTATATAGAACATGTCAATACACTTTCCCGACTTTTTATTCAATGTCAGTTATCGATATGTAGAATAATAATATTTGATGATTTCTTTTTGTCAGCAGAGTAGACATTCGTCTCCGTTCTGCTTTCCTTCCACATATTTGAACGGATCAAGTCTTTTAGTGCTTGGAAATCACCCTTGCTCATACCTTCATCAACCGCATTTTTAATAATGACTCGCCATTCCTCATCCAACGTTTCATCCATATGAATCTTTGGTAAATGCTCTTCTCCGAGTAAATATTCAATGTTTGAGTCTAGTGGAGCTGCTATTTTTGCCATTACCTGAAGAGATGGGTTATTCTGCATATTGCGTTCAATGTAGCTCAAGTAGGACTTGGATACGCCCGCTAGGTCAGCAAGCTTCGTGATCGAGTAGCCCTTTTTTTCCCGTAGACTTTTAATCCGTTCCCCTATCATAATATTCTCCTTCGGCCAGTTTAGATCTAAACGTAAAGCTCAACAAAAACAACACAAACTAACACTTTATAACAGACAATATGTATATTTTAGTTCTTTAATGAGAACAGGTCAATAGCATTCCATTTTTTTATATGCAAAGAAGCAGCAAAGATGTACAATTTTTGCTAACAAAGTGACTCTAATAATTTGCTGAAAGGGAGATTATTTATGATATATTCGCTTAAATCGATAGACTGGATAGCGAAAAATGACCTTATCGATCATCTATTGCAACAAGAAGATAACTTAGCCATTTCTACAATGGATCAAGGTTTTGAAGCTGAGGTGGTAAAGGTCACTTTGGAGCAAACAAGCTATGTATTAAAAATATGGAACAAGGAATCGCAACCTGATGTTGGTTTCCAGTTTCATTTATTGCATGCACTTTTTGATAGCGGCTTAGCCGTATCTAGACCTATCAGCTGGGGAATAAATCCAAATGATGAGAAGGTATTGTTTACCTCATTTGACGGTGAATCCATAACAAAGGTTAATAAAAAGAAAGTGTCAGAGCTCGCTATTCTATTGTCTAGCATCCATCAAACCCCTTTGGAGGAAATGGGACATGTACAGCTTTCAAAGTATGACTTCATCGGTTACTTCTATCCTGCGATAAACGAGCATGCTGATCTATTTGAGAGCTTAACTCGTTTTTTAAGTCTAACTCAGCTCAAGCAAGACCACATCATTCACGGTGATTTTCATTTAGGAAATATACTCGAGAACAACGGGAAGTATACCGTCATCGATTGGACCAATGGACAGCTGGGGGATACCAGGTATGATTTTGCATGGTCGTTTGTTTTAATAAGCATATTTGTGTCAGAGCAAAACGCTCATGCATTTCGCTCAGCCTATCTAGACAAAAACGAGATTTCCCAGCATGACGTACAACTTTTTGAAGCCATTGCATGTCTAAGATGGGTTTTGCTCAGTAGAAATGGCAATGTACCCAAAGAATCAAAAACCAACGATAGAATAAAACGTTTAATTTCGAGCAATCCGTATTTGAAAGAGCTGGGATTGTATGATTACTCCATATAGAAACTCAAATAGAGGTTGAACAAGGCTAAGCCATGTCCAACCTTTTTTGTTGCCCATCTTGATTCGCACATAATTCCATCAGCATGTCCATAATGGAATGCCTTCCTATAGGCGTCCAACTCATCACAAACCAATTTTGAATCAGTCTAGTATTGCCGGTTTTCACAGCAGGAATTTGATCCAATACATTTGTCTCGAGCATCCGCTGAAACATCTTCCCGCTTCCAGCAAGCACATGATGCTTATGTATAAATAAATGCTCCGTTTCGAGGAGCGGCATCGACTCCGGCAGCATCTCTTGTCTCCAAATGTCTCCGCATCCCGGAGCACCGGGCTTCAAGGCGAGCTCGCCATAAATCAGTTCATTTAATGGATGACCCGTTGTACCTTGTATGCCTATCGTCCGATGATTGACTTGCATAATGGTAATACGACTCTCACCCAAGGCTTGCTGCAGCGTCTGCTTCACTTCCAGCGTCCGCATTTCCAAGCGGGTTAATGTTTGAGCAGCTTCGTTTTCCCGGCCGAGCAGCTCCGCAATTTTCAAAAAATTCCGTTTCCAATCCCATACCGACAAGTCGTAAAAAACGGGAAATGCAATTTCCTTCAATGACTCACGAAATTCGCTCTGATAATGGTCAGCAATAATAAGATCGGGAGCAGAGCGCTTCAATTCCTCCAATTGGCTGTGGAACCGCGCTGCATACTCTTTCTCGCTTAATCCCGGGTAGTGAAATAAATCGAGCACACATACTGGCTCAATCCCTAAAGAATGCAAATAGTGCTGATACCCAAGCGAAGAGGCTACCGCTACTCTTACGGTTTCCCGCTTCATAAATATCGTTGGGGAAACGCCGACCATCCGCTGAAACATTCGACTGAAATAAAATTCGCTGCGAAATCCGACAGCAGCAGCAACTTCCTTCACCCTAGTATTTTTTTTGCTCAGAAGCTGCTTTGCTTTATTCATTCGAATTGTACCCAAATACTCGACAGGGGAGAGCTCCGTTATTTTTACAAATAGACGAGAATAAGCAACTGGAGACATCCCTGCCATTTCGGCGAGCTTCCCCATGCTTATTTTATCCGTATAATGCTGCTCCATATAAGAAATGCTTCGATTGATGCGATCATCGTTTTGTTCAGTCGGCTCTGGAACGCTCTTGATTAAAAATTGAATAAATTGTTCCAGCTGCAGCCGAAGTGACAAGCTATCTTTTGCCCGCTCGTCCTTGCTGCTCTTATCCATTTCAACAATTCGCTGCAAAATATGCTGAGGCTGAGAGACTGGCATTCTGCCGGGTAACAGCGAGCCAGACAGCGTTATTGAGCTGGATAGTATCATGCCGCCTTTCGTCTTAACTAACGTTTGCGGCTGAAAAAACACGCCATAATATTCAAAGCCCCCGGATTGCTCTGATATTTCTACAACCATGCCTGGCACAAGCAAAAATAGCTCAAACGGACGAGTTCTACATAGCGTACCATCCAATAGAATAACGCCTTCGCCTTCTGTAATAAAGCATATTAAATATACTGGAATCCGATAGGTGCGTATTCCTCTCTTGCCTGTGAAGCGTCTCTTGCGCACCGATGAGAATAGATAGAGCGAATGAGTCAGTGTGGAATGAGGCATCATTTAGCAACAACCGCCTGCCTTTCATAAAACGTTCGCTAATTTCATTTCTTAAAAGCTTCTGCGACGAACCAGTAAATTGATCATATAGGGCGCCCCAATCAGCGCAGTAATTAATCCTACTGGTATTTCAAATGGCGAAAAAAGCACTCTCCCTAATAAATCCGCCAACATAACGATTAACCCTCCGAGAAGTGCAGCAACCGGCAGTCTTTTTACACTCGGTGTACCTACCAGATTTGAAGCAATATGCGGAGCCATCAGTCCCACAAATGCAATCGTTCCAGCCATCGAGACAGCTGAGCCTGCTAAACCAACGCTAAATAAGAGGAGTAAAAATCTGACGCGTTCCAGTCGTATGCCCATCCCAATTGCTGAACTATCGCTGAGCTGCAGCAAATCAAGGGAGCGTGTATACAGCATTAGCAGCACAAATAAAATGATAATCCACGGGAGCAGCGGCCAGAAATGTTCCCACGTCCGGCCATATAAGCTGCCTGCCATCCATACAAATGCTTGAGAAACACGGAATATTTTGCCCACTGTCAGTAAATACGTTATTAATGCGCCGGCCATTGCAGATATGCCAACTCCAACTAGAAGCATACGCTCGGTAGAACTTCCTTTTTTCCAAGAGAGCTTATAGATCGTTAATGCGACCAACAGCGCTCCTCCAAATGCAACCAATGGAAGACGGCTCATTGGAAAGGAAGGGACAAGCACCAGAAAAGCAACTACAGCAGCTGCCGCTCCTGCATTTAGTCCAATGACACCCGGTGAAGCCAGCGGGTTGCGGGTAATCATTTGCAGGATCGTCCCCGATAATGCCAAGCCGCATCCAGCCAAAAATCCAGTCAGTACCCTTGGCAGCCGCACTTGGCGAATCGTAAACGCATATTCATCACTGCCTATCCCAAGCGCTGTCTGGATGGCATCCATCACAGGTATATTTCTCTCGCCAATAATAATGTTCAACAGCAAAACAAGTACATTCATTAACAACAACGAAATAATAATTCGGTGCCAACGCCCTTTTATAAAAGAAGTTATGCCGCTCCACCCCTTCGCTGAGCCAAATAAATTAAAAATGGCGCCCCGAAGAAGGCCGTTACAACACCTACCGGAATTTCCTGCTCAGGCAGTACAAATCGTGCGCCAATGTCCGCAATCAGCAGCAGCAGAGCACCGATTAATGCGGAATAAGGTATGATCCATCGGTAATTAAGTCCTACAATTGATCGAGCAATATGCGGAATAGCAAGTCCGATGAACCCAATGGGACCAGCGATAGCAACCGCACTGCCTGCAAGCAGCACAATAGCGACGATACAGAGTGTTTTGATAAAAAAAACATGCTGGCCCAGTCCTTGTGCCGCATCCTCTCCGAGACCGATAACATTCATATGATTGCTTAGACCAAACGCACAAATTAATCCAACTAGCATATAAGGGGACACCTGTATAAACAATTGCAGATCCCGTCCTGTAAGCGAACCAGCTAGCCAAAATCGCATCGTATCCAAAGACTGCTCATTCAAAATAAGTATCCCTTGCGTAAGGGAGGTAAGCAAAAGGTTGATCGTTGCTCCTGCGAGTACAAGCCTGACTGAGGTCAATGTGCCTCTCCTTAATGAACCAAGCAGAAATACAGCTGTTCCTGCAGCTGCTGCACCGAGTAAAGCCGACCAGGAAAATACAGTAAGCGATGTGGAATGTAATGCTATCGAAGCGATAACTACAGCGAGTGCAGCCCCGTAGTTCACCCCGAATAACTCAGGGCCTGCTAACGCATTTCGGCTGAGCGCCTGCATCAAGCAGCCCGCTACAGCGAGCGAGCCTCCCACCGCTGCTGCGATCAGTGCTCTTGGCAGCCTGACGGAACGGATAATGATGTGAGCTTCCTGTGAAGCATCATATGACCAAAATGCATTGAGGGCGGCATGGAGTGGAATTTGTACAATTCCAAACATAATGCTCGATAATAAAGCAGCGCAAACAAAAATAACAAGAACAGCCAATCCCATCAATCTGGGCTTCACTTCGCCTACCTCCAGCTCGTCATTGTCAAATAAACGAAGAAAGATTGGGGCGCCGCTTGGCGACCCAATCTTTAATTATTTTACAAGAAATGATTGCAGATCATCGACAACCTTGTTTACGGCTTGAATGCCAAGTCCGCTCATCCAATATTCCCAATCAACGGAATGAACACTATTGCTTTTGACTCCGGTTAAGGAAGCCCATAACGCACTTTTCTCAACCTTGGCAAAGGCATCCGGCTCTCGGTTGAACCAAAGGATTATATCTCCATCCAGGCTGCTCATTTGCTCCTCGGTCACATCCTTGGAGAATCCTTCAATGTTCTGTGATTCGGGACGATTGATCCCAGCGTCTGTCATAATGGTTCCAGCAAACGTATCCTTCAAATAAATTTGTATTTTATCAGCACGCGGACGAAATAGTGAGATACTTTGTCCTTTGTCCGCTAATTTAGATTTTAGATCTGTTATTTTCCCATTGTAGGCGTCCAGCAGTTTTTGGCCTTCTGCTTGTTTGTTCACTGCTTCAGCATGCAGCTGCAAGTTCGCTTTCCATGTAACGCCTAATGTTTCTACGAATACAGTCGGTGCGATTTTCGTAAGCTGGTCGTGGATCGCATCATGTGTATCTTTGTTGCCGATAATCAAATCCGGCTTTAAAGCATCTATCGCTTCCAAGTTGGGCTCATTTACAGATCCAATATTCGAAATCCCTTCTGTTCCTTTCAGATAAGCTGGATATGGATCTCCTGCAGCAAGAATTGAAGGTGCTCCAATTGGCGTAATGCCAAGCTCCAACAAGTTATCAAGCGCTCCGATATCCAGCACGACAATTTTTTCCGGGCTAGCTGGCACCAACACGTCTCCATATGCATCTTTGACCGTCCGGTCAACCGCTGGCTCTGACGTTGCTTCCGATGGTTTTTCGGTGCTTTTCATTCCATTGTTTTCTGTACTCGATTCAGCACTGCTGCATGCGGAAAGCACCAAAATCATTAACCCAATAAGGGAGAGCAATACCCCTAATTTAAGATGACGAACTTGATTGCGTGAAAACATTCCTTTATTCCTCCTGCGTCTAATTAAGAATGATAACCATTATTAATAAAATAGCGTACATCCTATGACACTG
>NZ_JBFRDK010000142.1:0-16364 GCF_052113545.1 Paenibacillus sp. TAF43_2 | reverse complement strand
ATATAAATCAGCTGTCAGCTTCGTCTACAGAGTAGCATAATTCGATTCATATGAACATTTTTTTAAGCGGATCGTCCATCCGTTTGTTTGCTGTTCCTATTTATCAGTCTTGCATCAAAAAAATAAACGGCACAGGGCTTCTCCCATGCCGTTTCAGATTCACTTTCTATTTACGATCTTGTCTCGGAGATTAACTTAATGACATTGCCCAATTGGGCTGTTTTTTTGTTTTATTCGGCAGAGCATCGTTTATATCTCATTGTTGTAATGATTCGCATTTGGTTTCTCCGGAGTGTAACTTGTGATATTCTAATGTTATCCAAATTTTCCAGGAGATGATACCGTTGTTCGATGAAGATATTGATGTTCAAGCGGCGAGCGAGAAAAAGAAAATTTTAAAAAAGCTGCTCATCATATTCATTTCTATCTGCACATTCTTCGCCTTAACTATTGGTTATGGCGTCTATTGGCTCTTCTAAGACATGGGCAGACTTCCCAAAGGGAAATTTCTTATTGAGGCAGCTTCTCCTGAAGGGACTTACAGTTTAAAAGCGTACCTCATAAATGGAGGAGCGACTACTCCTTTTATGATTCGCGGTGAATTGGTATTCAATAAACGCAATCATAAAACCAAAAATATTTATTGGAGCTCTCACGAGGATCAAGCGGTCATCACTTGGAGCGATAACGATACCGTCATCATTAATGGTCACAGTCTTGATGTTCCTCACGATAAATTCGACTTTAGACATCCATAATGACGAGCTGCCTTGCCTGCACAGCATACATTATCATTTCGAGAATGTGCGTATAGACTTAGTCTCTTCTGCCAAATGACCCCATACTCGACTCAAACAAATTTAGATCTACAATCTAGCCCTATTTTCATCAAAACAGCCCTCTTCGCAAAAATAGGACTAAAAAATAGGCTTATTACCGCTCAAAACCTGCCAATTTCCCCATAGTATCCATTTCAGACAAAAATAGAGCTACAATCTAGTCTTATTTTCGCCCAATCAGCCCTATACGCATAAATAGAGCTAAAAAATTGCCTTATTACCGTTCACAACCTGCCCACTAAGCACACTATGTCTCATTATGCATACGTGAACGCATTAAAAACAGGGCTGTCCCAAGAGGTCTAAATGACCTCAGGACAGCCCCGTTTCGTTACTATGTTATTTACCGCCGGTAAACGTAATTCCTTTAATAAAAAATCGATTGAAGAACGCATAAATCAGCAGCGCTGGAAGCGTAAATACCATCGATGCAGCCATAATGTAGTTCCAGTGGCTAATGTACTGCCCTTTGAACGTATTCAGACCGAGCGTCAGCGTAAACATTGACTTGTCGGACATGAACATGAGCGGCTTCAGGAACTCGTTCCATGCACCCATGAAAACGAAGATTGTTTGAGCTGCTAACGCAGGTATCGCAAGCGGCAGTGCAATGCGGAAAAACACGCCGAACCGATTAAGCCCGTCCATCTCGGCTGCCTCCTCAAGCTCTTTCGGGAAGCTGAGGAAAAATTGCCGCATCATAAAGATAAACGTCGCATTCGCCATCATCGGCAAAGTCAGTGCAGCATACGTGTTTAACAAATCGAGCTGCTTCATAATTAAGTAAGCGGGTACGATCGTCAATTGGCCTGGAATCATTTGCACCGCTAAGATAAGGATGAACATAATTTTGTTGCCGGCAAATTCAATACGTGCAAGTGCATAACCCGCCATTGAGTTGAACAGCGTATTGCAAACCGTCGCAACAACTGCAATCAAGGCACTGTTGTACATCCATCTGAGGAAAAGCGGCTCTTTCACGAAAATATCATAATAGTTCTGCAAGGTGAATTCTTTCGGAATAAAGTTGATGCCCCCGGAAACAATCTCACTGAGCGGCTTAAACGAAGAGGAAAGCGCCCATAGAAAGGGAGCRACAGTGATGCAGCCGTATGAGAATAACAGGAAATAAAGAATCGCCTTTCCCCATTTGGATTGTTGAAATACCATCTAGTCGCCCTCCTAGTTCAGCTTTTCTTCGGCAAATAGCTTACGCTGTATCAGCGTCACGATCATAATGACAGCAGCCAGCATGACAGCGAGCGCAGAGGCATAGCCGAAGTCGAGATTTTTGAAAGCATATTGATAAATAAGCAGAGCTACGGTCAAGGTCGAGTTATTCGGTCCGCCTGAACCTGCTGAGAAAATATAAGATTGGTCGAAGAGTTGGAAGGTACCGATAATACCCATAACGACCGTAAAGAAGGTCGCAGGCTTAATTAGCGGCAGCGTGATGGAAATAAATCTCCTCCAGCCTCCTGCTCCGTCAAGCATAGCTGACTCGTACAGCGCATCAGGAATGTCTTGCAATGCAGCCAAGAAAACAACCATAAAGAATGGAGCGGTAGACCATATATTCATAAGCATGATCGCCTTCATGGCGACCGCAGGATCTCCAAGCCAGTTGTATCCATGCAAACCGATAAATTCAAGCACTCGGTTCAAAAGACCGTTTGAATTGTATATCCACATAAATATAAGTGATAGTACCGCCGACGAAGTAATGGTCGGCATAAAAAATACGATACGGAAGAAGTTTTTGAATTTGAGCTTAGCATTCAAAATAACAGCTAGTAAAATAGCAAACACCGTTTGCAGCGGAACAACAAACAAAGCAAAGGATGCCGTGTTCTTAAGCGCTATCCAGGCTCTTTCATCGCCTGCCATACGCGTGAAGTTTTTAAATCCTACCCATTTGTAACTTACTTCGCCAAGCAGATTGACCTTATGTCCCGATAAATAAAGGGAATAGAATACAGGCAAGAACAAAAAAGTACCAAGAACTAGAATGGTTGGAAGCAGGAACAGATAGCCGGTTACGTTATTTTTCAGCTTTTTTCTCCATGAAGAGACATGGGTCATGCTGCACCTTCTCCTTTCATATCAAAATCAGAGTTTGAAGGAGGGAGCGTCTTGCGCTCTCCCTCCTTCACCTCGCTTACTTCGCTGCTGCGATTTCCTTATTCGCAACAGCTTCTGCTTTTTTCATTGCATCTTCAAGCTTCGAATTACCCATAAATGTATCAACGAATTGGTTGTTGAAGTTGCTCATGATTGTAGGAAGTGTGGAGCCTGCTTGCCAAGGCGTTGCATAAGAAGCGCCCGCTACAATTGCGCTGCGAAGCTCATCTTTGTCGTAGCCAAGCTCTTGTGATACCGATTTACGAGTTGGAAGCGCGAAACCTTTGCTCGTCCACGTTTTCATTCCTTCTTTACCAGTCAAGAAGGAGATCAACTGCCAAGCTGCTTCTTTTTTCTTCGATTCCTTGTTCATTACATAAGCAACAGTGAATGCCATAGTGCCTTGTTTGCCATTTACAGTTGGAAGCTCAGCTGTGCCGTAATCTAGATCCTTGTAGTTGGACTCCAAGAATGGAATTGCCCAGTTTCCTTCGAATACGATGGAAGCTTTGCCTTGACCGAACATTTCTCCGCCCCAGCCAGCGCCTACTTCTTTTGGCTCGCCGGATGATTTGTCTACATTGTGCATATCCGTTACAAGCTGCAAGCCTTTAAGAGCATCTGGAGCCGCGAATGCAGCATTGCCATTCTCATCTGCAACTTTGCCGCCGAATGCTTGAATCATGAACATTTGACGTGCAAGCTCAGGCGCAACACCAAAGCCGAAGCGAACCGTTTTGTCGCCTTCTTTTTTAGTAAGCTTAACTGCCGCTTCTTTCAGCTCATCCCAAGTTGTTGGCGGAGCAGTAATTCCTGCTTCTGCAAAGTCTTTTTTGTTGTAGAACATTGCAAGCGTAGAGAAATCTTTAGGGAAACCGTAGGAAACGCCATCTTGTTTGAAAGCATCAACCATCGGCTGTTCAAAGTCTGCAACATCAAATTCTGGTGTCACATAGCTATCAAGCGGCTCTAGAACATTACGCTCAATGAGTGCAGGCGCTTCGAATGCATCCAGGTAGAAGACATCTGGGCCTTCACCGCCAATAAGTCTTGTTTTGATAACATCCATGTATTGATCGGCAATTACTTCATAATTAACCTTTACATTTGGATATTTTGCTTCAAATTCCTTCAACGTTTGGTTTAGCAAATCCTGCTCTTCTGGACTTGCTCCCCAACCTGCAAGTGTAACGGTTACCTTCTCAGCGGCTGGCTCTTTTGTCGCCTCTTGTTCTGTACCGCCATTCGTTGCTGTATTACCTGTGTTTTTGTTGCCTTCATTGCCCTTGCCGCAAGCTGTTAACATAAGAACAACTACCAGCATTAAAGATAAAATCGAAACCCCTGTTTTCTTCATCTTACATACAACCTCCTTAGTAATATGAACTTTGTATATAAAGCATAAAGCGTGAAACCTATGAAATGAGAAGCTCATATCCTGTCAGATTAGACAGTATTTCCACCTCTGGGCCATTGATACCGCGAGTGACGCGCAGGCTTAGAGCGCCGCTGCCAATCTGCATTTGCTCTACTAGAAGCTCGTTCATTCCTTGAAGCAAAGATGGCTTAATTGTAATTTGCTTCGTTAGAGCGTTAGGCTGAAGCCCAAGCAAAGCTTGCACAAATGTGAGCGGTGTTCCTGCTGCCCATGCCTGCGGAGAGCAAGCAACAGGGTAAGGAACTGGCGCGCCAAGCGAATCATCATACCCGCAGAACAGCTCAGGCAATCTGTAATACTCAAACTTTGCTGCTGCATTCAATAAACCTTGCATGACGGTAATCGCTTCTTCTTGGAAGCCTAAATAGCTAAGGCCAAGCAAACAAACAGAGTTGTCATGCGGCCATACGCTTCCGTCATGGTAGCTCATCGGGTTGTAGCCGGCTGCTTCCGTACTCATCGTACGAATGCCGTAACCACCGAACATGTCAGGAGCAACCAGTCTTTTCGCAACAGCGCTTGCACGCTCAGGAGAAGCAATGCCCGACATTAGAATATGTCCTGAATTCGAAGTGACGGAATCTACGCGCTTCTTATCCTTATCAAGCGCAATCGCATAAAACTGCTCATCCTCCATCCAGAAGTCGCGCTCAAAGCGAACTCTAAGCTGTTCTGCATCTTGCTCCATGCCAGCGGCTTGTTCCTCGTGGCCTAAGCTCTTGAAGATAGGGGCAAGCCTTGTAAGCGCTTGGTAAACATAACCTTGAACCTCGACGAGCGCGATTGGAGCCTCTGCATAATCGCCGTTGCGGTGAACAACGGAATCCGCAGAATCTTTCCAGCCCTGATTGGCGATTCCTTTGGACGATTTCTGATAATACTCAACAAAGGAATCATCGTCGCAATCGCCATATTCCTTCACCCAAGCCAGTGCTGCATTAAGATGCGGCATTAGCTCTTTAACAAACTGAGCATCTCCGGTCCAGTGATAATACTCGGCAGCTAATAGCAGAAATAGCGGCGTCGCATCAATCGTGCCGTAATACGGCGTAAATGGAACCTGATTTGTGCTTGCTAGTTCGCCATACCGAATTTCATGCATCACTTTACCTGGCTGCTCATCGCGCCACTCATCTTCATTCTGGCCTTGATAAGCGGCCATCGTGAGAAGCGTTCCCTTAGCAATTTGGGGATTTAAGGATAACATCTGCAGCGCAGTAATTAAACTATCACGGCCAAATGGAACCGAGAACCAAGGCAAGCCTGCAACTGGGAATGCTCCATACCCGATATCCGTAAGCAGAACTCTTAAGTCTTGCACTCCGCGATGATGCAGCTTGTTAAATAGCGGTACATCCGTTTGGATGGATGTGGATGATCCATTCCAATCCGCGTAAGATTGTCTAAGCTTTACCATCGCTTCCGCCGGTTCGTGCTGCTGCGGCTCATTGCCGTCAATGATTGGCGCAATATAGAAAGCGATTGCATGGCTTTCCCGATGATTCAGTGCCACATCGAAATGAAGCTCGCCTGCCTCGCCTATGCGACTTTCATTTGTATCCCATTTAATCTTCGTTTCACGGCGTACATCGTCAGCTCCAAGATAGCCAATTACTCTTTCCCGTTGGCCGCTTTTCTCTGCCGTCTTTCTTCCCAAATCGCCATGCTGAAAGCCGCGAACGACAAACATATCTGCAAAATCCGCATCCAATAACACGGAGAAATCAAATGTAATGGCTTTAGGATAATAGCTGGTGAGCTTGAACGTCTCATACAATGCTCCATCATAAATGAAACGTGTACGTTCAATTTCTACGGACTCACGCCACAAGATAAGCTCGCCCTTCTCTTCCATATGTGGATTGGTAAGGCGAATCGTAGAGATATAATTCTCATCCGCTGCTGAAGACAGCAGTATCGGCTTCTGACCGTTGATTCGGATCTCCATCCTGCTTATGAACCGGGTATCTTTTGTGTAAAGACCCTGACCTGAAACATCACCTTCCGGAATATCTCCATTCCGGTCCGTCATGAGGAATAGATCGTTTTCTTTGATGACTCGATAATCCAAGTGTTTCCCTCATTTCTTCTTGTAATAGCTTTTTTATTCCCTTAAATCAAACAAACATTCGTTTATCCGAAACGTTTCGGAAAAGAGGCAAAAAAATATGCTTACTCATTTTCGACGAAGCAATCTAACTTTCCAAAACGTTTCGGATAAGTTATAATCGAATTATAGATCATGATGAAAGCATTTACAAGAGTCAATTTATTTTTTAATTTTTATCATAATACATTACATGTTTTCAACATTTCGGAGGTATTGTATGGTTACGATTAAAGATATAGCTAAAGCTGCTAGTGTATCTGTTACTACAGTATCGCGTGCCTTGAACGGCTATGACGACGTTAACGAGGGCACTCGGCTAAAAATTAAGACTATAGCAGACCAGCTCGGTTATAGCCCTAATATGGCTGCAAGGTCGCTCATATCGAAAAAAACAAAGACGCTTGGCCTCCTTCTCTCCAATGTTACAAGAGACAGCTCCAAAGACAATATCGCTTTCGAAGTCCTTTGCGGAATAAATGATCGTTCAGGCGAACTCGATTATGACCTCGTCCTATTCAGTACAACACCTCAGAAACAAAAGGTAAAATCATATAAAACATTATGCCAGGAACGAGGCGTAGACGGGGTTATCATCATGGGTATTCGATTAGACGATCCTTATTTGGAGGAAATCGTATCGTCTGATATTCCATGCGTCCTTATTGATATCACTCTCCAAGGCCCTAACGTTGGATACGTTACTTCGGATAATACAACGGGTGCTCTTGCGGCAACCAACCATCTGCTCGAATCGGGACATCGCCATATCGCCATGATAAACGGCCATGAGCAAGCAGCTGTAAGCCTGCTTAGGCTAGAGGGCTACCGTCAAGCACTGCAAAGCAGCAGTGTTCCCTTTGATGAAACACTTGTGCTGAATGGTTCATTTTCCGAGCATGGCGGAAGAGAGGCCGCACGCCAAATATTGTCCAGCCGTCCTGAAGTGACTGCTATATTTTGCTCAAGCGACTTAATGGCACTCGGGGCTTTGCAGGGCGTTAAGGATATGGGGAAAAAGGTGCCTGATGATATATCGATCATCGGCTTCGACAACATTGATTTGACGGCTTATTGCACGCCCGCGCTCACTACCGTTCACCAGCATAAATACGAGTTAGGCTCCCAAGCGGCGCAAATTCTTATTGAAATGCTCGAAGGTAAAGAAATCATTCACCATGTCATGCTTGGTACAGAACTCATGATTAGAGACAGCGTACGCAGTATTTAATATGTGCTTTGACTCGAAAGTGGCAAACAAAGTACATATTCAAGCAGCAATAACCCAAGTCTACTTACCTTGGGTTACTGTTGTCTTTGAGCAGACTATATTCAGTTCTCCGCCGTTACCGCAAAATAAACCGGAAACACACCCATTTTCATCCATTCTTTATGGGTGTGCACCTTCATGTCTCGAAATCCTGCAGCAGCCAGCTTCTCATTCAAATCCTTTGCGGTCAAAAAATTCGCTTGCGCGCGGTTAAACTCCTTAGCCTTACTGCTTAAATGAAAAAGCTTGTGTATTGCAAATTTCAAGCTTTTTTTATTCAATATTGCTCTGCGCGCAAATAAATAATCCAAAATATATCCCGAGCCATGTACGAGAAAAAAGACCCTTCCTCGCGGGGACAAAACACGAAAAACCTCCTGCAGCACCTGCTCCACCTGAAGATATTGCAGCGCTACTCTACAAACGACAAAATCAACGGAATGGCTCGCAAGCGGAATATGGTGCGCATCTGCTACCGTTGTGACTACTTTGCTAGAAGCTTCACTTCTGTGGAGCAGTGCTTCTAGAAGACCAATCTGGTGCGCATCCGAGTCGATTCCATATATAATATCCGGCTCATTCTGAAGTAAAGAGAATACGGTAGCCCCTCCCCCGCAGCACAAGTCCAGCATTTTCTTTCGATTTTTGGCCTCTGCGATAAGAAGGCGGTCAAAGGAATCGGGATCATAAAGCTGCCTGTAATATTCATAACAAGCGTAACCAAATAATTTTTCCACAAGCTTTAGATCTTCGGATACAATGCCGTTCATAAGGAGCATATTCACTTCTTCTGCCGATGGTTTCTGTATCTTTACCCTTCTAATCCCCATCTCTCTGCAAAATAAATAAGCGACACCATCCAACAAACGCCGGTTACACATAATCTCCGTTTTCGTGGTCACGCTAGTGTATCCCCCCGATTTGAGGATCATATTTACTTATGGACATACAGTTGAAATCCGACAATAACTGTTTTATTTTTGCGTATGTATCCCTTAATCCGTAGTATCTTCGAATGCCATTTGACCAAGAGGTATTAAAAATTTGCGGTTGATCGCAGTCTAAATCATAGGGATGGATATAATAAACGAAATAATCTTTATCGCCTATAATTTTTCGTGCTCCGCTATAAAAAAAACGATAAGGATAAATTCGAAAATACCCTCCTCCGCCCCATGGAATATTAACGCCGCCTAAGCGAAAAGCAGGCAAAGGCACTTCCCATAGATGATCTTTTATTTTAAAAGAATGCGCAACCTTCGAGGACAAATTAAACTTGGAATATAGGTTATTTGGTGTATTTGGACTAATACTAGAGTCGTAAGCGAATCCTTCTTCTATTAAAATATCAAGTCCCCAATCTGTCATTGAAAAACAGGGGGCACGATACCCACTCACCTTTGAACCGATCAAATGCTCTAAAATATCTTTTGACAGCCTAATATCCGCTTTAAATTCTAGTGTTGATTGATCATAAACGAGACGATGGGAATAGCCGTGTGATGCAATTTCATGACCTCTTCGATATATTTCTTTCACCAAATCAGGCCTTTTCTCAGCGATCCAGCCCAGGACAAAAAAAGTGCCCGTCGCCTCATATTCGTCCAGAAGGTCCAATATTTGATGAACGGGCTGCTCAAGCCTTAATTCGCAGTCAGCCCATTCGGAAAGAGACAGGTTCGGACTGCAAAACCAATCCTCTACATCGACAGTAAAAGCCATTTTCATGACCATCCCACCCTTCTCCCCCTATTATTCATCAAACCTCACATTATGGCAACATTTGTATTTGATTGAATAATTTTGTATAGAAGGGAGTAGAGTTTCTCGTATATTCCTTACCCCGGAAAATCGGTAATAACCCCATCCACTCCGAGCTTTTTCATCCGTATCATATCTTGCTCAGACTGTATCGTCCACGCCATGACCTTCCGGTTGCGATGATGAACTTGCTCTACGATCTTCACGTCAAGCAATTCATGATTGTAATGAATGTAATCCGCGAAAGAAACAAGTTCATCCAGCGTCTTCTCTGACAGAGGATGCTGATCCTCCTGAATAAGCGCAGCAATTGGAATGTCCGGCAGCAGGGAGTGAATTAGACGGGTCGATTGAAAGTTATAGGATTGAATAATGATACCAACGCTATTTTTCACATGTTCAACCGCTGTAAAATTCCATCCTTCCTCCAAGCCATTAACTTGGAGCAAAAGCTCATAACGACGTACGACCTCAGCCACCTTCTCTTCCACGCCAGGATAAAGCTTTGATTCTTTAATCTCGATGAGCATGCCTAGCTTTCCAGCAAAACGGTGCATAACTTCTTCGAATGAAACGATCTTATCATCCGTATCGTCTGTTTTTTTATCATTTTTGGCATCCATATTTTCAAGTTCATTTAATGTATAATCGTCCACAGCTCCTGTATATTGCGTCGTTCTATCCACCGTATCATCATGAATAACAACTAGTTCACCATCTTTGCTTAGCTGTACATCAAATTCGATAAAATCAGTACCTAGACGCTCCGCTTGCTCGAAGGCGGCCATCGTATTCTCAGGAGCATCACCAGAAGCCCCGCGATGCGCGATAATTAAAAAACCTTCAGGGGTATTCGGATTAGAAGCAGATACGATTAACGTCATGCAGCACAGCATGAGCAATAGCAAACCAATACTGCGCAAAACCCGTGATGTTTTCCATTTGCCCATCATCTCATCTCCTTCTCTCTGAACTGTCACCCTGACTATGTGCATAACCAATATTAGCTGCAGCAGGGTCTTACTTTATTAAACATGCAGTGTATGAACCGAAACGCATTTTCCCAAAACAGTTGCTGCCAATGAACTCACACTCCGTCTTCCTCATGGGGAATTTCAGAAAAAAAGGATGTCCCTAAAGGTCATAGACCTTCAGAAACATCCGCTCTAAGCTTGAATCAATACGTGCAAGAAACACTGTTTAATCAACCTTCATTCACCTATGTGCGACTGCATCTGGCCTATTGCTCGCAGCAGCATGATCGTTTTGCTCAAAAAGCATACCGTCCTTAATCGTTACGATCCGGTCACATAAATCCAATACACGCTCGTCATGGGTGACCATAACAGCCGCCTTGCCCCGTTGCTTAACCTCTGAAGCCATGAGCTCCACTACAGCTCTACCCCGTTTAGAATCGAGGCTGGCTGTCGGCTCGTCGGCTAGAATAACACCGGGATCATTCATGAATGCCCTAGCAATGGCAACCCGTTGGCGTTCTCCGCCGGACAGCTTCTCAGGATAATAATCCATACGATGCAGCAGTCCTACTTTCTCAAGAAGCGCTTTAGCTTTCACAAGCGCTTCTTTTCCATCTGTACCTGCTAGCTTCGATACGAGCACCAGTTGATCTATTACTCTTAAATAAGGAACAAGATTCGATGCTTGAAAAATAAAACCAAGATTTTTGACTCTAACCTCACTTAACTCGCTTGAGGATAAATTCGTAACATCCTTCTCATTAATTAAGATCCGTCCGCTTGACGGTGAGAGCAGCGCCCCCGCTATGGAAAGAAAAGTACTTTTGCCCGAACCCGATGGTCCAACAACAGCGACAAACTCACCTGCTTTTACGCTTAAAGAAACCTTTTGCAGCGCCGTAACAGCCGTTTCACCTTCGCCATACACTTTATTTACATGCTCAAGAATAAGTTTTTCCTTCATTATTCAACCCTCCCAATCGCTTCAATTGCATCAACTTTTGCAATCCGATTTAAGGACAGCAACGCACCGATAATCGAGACTAGAATAAGTAAACCGGAATATTGAGACAATATATTTACACCTAACTCAAAAGGCATGCTCTCTGGCAAAATCGCACTTACGCCAAAAGTAAGTCCGATACTTATTGCAACAGCCACAATAGCCAAAAGCAATACTTGACCCACTAAATTTGCTGCCAGATAGGACGTCTTTGCTCCGATTGCCTTCAACACTCCAAATTGGCTAATTTTCTGCAGTGTAATGACATAGAAGAAAACAGCTTGTATGAAAGCGGCAATAACAATTAAGAAAGCGATCATCATCGTCAGGGAGCCTTGCTCTTCTTTAAAGCCCGGAATGCCCTGTACCGCTTCTTTTTTTGTAATAACCTCCGTATCTGCTACACTCTTTTGCAATGATTCTTTGTTTAAATTATCTGTATGAATGACAATAGCGTTGTAGGAAGCTGTTTGTTTACCGAAGGATGCTTGCATCAGCTTATTAAAATTTTGGATATCCATGAATGCAACCGGCGTATGACTGAACTTCTGATTTGTGACAAAGCCGACGACCTTCCATTCAATGCCGAGCTCTTGATCCCCTAGCGTATCTCCAATTTGCACGCCTTGTTCTTTTAACGAGGAGTCAACGAYCACTTCATTGCTTGCCCCCATGCTTTTCCCTTCAGTAATACTTGGCATTACCTTTCCACTTGGCTCGATACCAAACAAAGCAATATCTATCTTCTTCTTGGAATCATTCCGATATACCGAAAGCATTGTTTGCCCAAGCGGTTCGGATTGCGAGAGTCCTTCTAATTGCCTGACCTCCTCCAGCTTCTCGGTACCTAGTGCGGACCGCGTCAGCTTATGCTCGGAATCCGTCTGAAGCACGAAATAATCGGCGTCCATATTTTTTAGAATGGATGCATTATCTGATGAAAGCCCATTGGCTAATCCTGAAACCATAAAGGTTAACCATGCGACCAGAACCATTATTAATCCAATTAGAAAATATCTGCCTTTCGCATATTTCAATTCGCGCAGCGCTAGAAACATGTTCAACCATCTCCATTCCTTCTCTTGATAGCTGAAGTTTACGTTTGGAATATGAACAGAGCGTGAATGGCTCATTACAATGTGAAATTAACCTCAAAATAAACAAAAAAAAGCTCAAGCCGCGATGGGCTCAAGCTTCTACTTGCCTATAATTGATGCAATGCTGGCATTTCTAATGTTCTACTTGCCGCTGTATTCCGAAGTTGCTGTATCGAGCATAGACTGCCAATTGGCAAAATCCGTTTCTCTTGCAACGTGACGATCAAACAGCTCATCCGGAATGTTCTGAACATCTTCTCTTGTTTCTACTTGAAAGTTGCCCTTCTCAAGAAACGCGCTAAAGCTTGTAAAGCTGGAATGCTTGCTCATAAACGATTCTTTAAACAAATCATCAAATGAAACATGATTTGGATCTTCCTGAATCGACTTCTGTCCTTGCAATTCCTTCAACAAATCTTCGAATGACATTGGCTTTTGCTTTCTCAGACGATCACCCCTAGGTCAATTTAATATATTTCGGCTTTCTTCGTTGCTTAACTGATCAGAACCCCATCAGGACGTTCGGTTACTACAGGTATAGTTTTGCGAATCATTTTCTCAATATCCTTCAAATAAGGAATTTCATCCACTTCGCAAAAAGAGATGGCGATTCCACTTAATCCAGCTCTGCCTGTACGGCCAATGCGATGAACATACGTTTCTGAAATATTAGGAAGGTTGAAATTAATGACATGCGAAAGCTCGTCAATATCGATACCTCTCGCCGCAATATCTGTGGCAACCAGTACTCGAGTTGCACCGCTTCTAAAATTAGTTAACGCATTTTGGCGGGCGTTTTGAGACTTGTTTCCATGAATAGCCTGTGCAGAAATATTCACTTTAGTCAGTCCGCGCACTACGCGATCTGCACCATGCTTCGTCCGAGTAAATACAAGCGCCGAAGCGATGGATTTATCCTGCAGCAGGTCATTCAATAAATCTTGTTTATTTCCTTTATCTACAAAATAGACAGATTGCTCTATTCGATCCACTGTTGAGGAAGCTGGAGTTATTTCCACTTTCGCCGGATTAACAAGCAGCGTTTTGACAAGCTTCGAAATTTCTGGAGGCATCGTAGCCGAGAAAAAGAGTGTCTGCTTTTTTCTTGGCATTTTGGCGATGATTCTCTTCACGTCGTGAATAAAGCCCATATCGAGCATTCGATCTGCTTCATCAAGCACTAATATTTGTACATATTGCAAATCAACAAACTTTTGATTAATAAGATCGATAAGTCTGCCTGGAGTGGCAATAATAACATCAGCGCCTTGTCGAAGTGCACGCTCTTGAACATTCTGTGAAACGCCGCCCACGATAGCTACACTGCGCAAGTCGGTAAATTGTCCGTACGCACGCATGTTTTCTTCTATCTGGAGAGCAAGCTCTCTTGTAGGTGTCAAAATCAATGAGCGAATACGTCGCTGTGCCCCCGGTTTAGCGGGTTGGCCGCTTAATAACTGAATGATGGGTAATGCGAATGCAGCCGTTTTCCCGGTCCCTGTCTGAGCGCAGCCAAACAAATCTCTGCCCGCTAGTACGACGGGAATGGCCTGCTCCTGAATAGGCGTAGGCTTCGTGTAGTTTTCCTTGGTTAGCGCCTTCAGTATTGCAGGGCTAAAATTTAGATCATTAAAAGTCATCTTTTCTCCTTCATTTGAAGCCTTATATTCTCAATCATGCTGCTTTTATAATCGCATAGCATTTCCAAAAACCGTTCCTTTAAGACATAACAAGTAAGTATAGCATAATAAAACGATATAATCGACATAAACCTCTATCCTTGAGACAGCAGCCTAGGCCCATTTTTCAATCTTTAATTAAAAGTCATCCAAACGGTATTTCCCAAAGGCTCAAAACCTTGCTTATACCAAAAGTTCCTTGTTTTATCCAACGTATATACATACATCTTTTTATTCGGATATTTTGCTTTAACCCATTGAATAAAGGCAGCAGCGTAACCCTTGCCTTCAAATTCCTTTAAAACATCAAGTGCTTCTATAAATACAAAGTTCTTTTTGTTTTTAATCTCAATATAAAAGTCCCGCTCCAAATACTTCTCATCATCGCTAAAATAATCTTGTTCTGCTTTCTGAATCAGCTGCTTGGCGTTATCGTACTCCCAAACGACTCCGTATCCAACCATCTCGTCCTCAGCCTCGATGACGTAAATGTTTTCCGGAAGCTCTGATTTATTCTTTTGGCTAAGCTCCCCTGCGTGATAGGCGGTGTGTATATCGCTTAACAGGTTTTGCATTTCTTGATCAAATGGTTTTGCAATAATAGTAGGCATTTTCAATCCCCTTTTTGCTACTCAAAGCATATAACATTTCCAAACAAAAAGAAGCAGGGTATCATCTTGTACCCTGCTTCTCCTATTGATTGATTTTGTATCGTTTATTAGTCTTAGACATCTTACCATAAATGAGCAAAGCCAACTAGTCGTTCTCTTTTCCAATTGTCATCCAGGCTGATTTGCCGAGCCCAATATTAATTATTCCATTAACGATTCTTTTTCCTGAAATTTTGCAGCGTATGGACAAGCTTATCTCGCGCATCCTTGTTTTTCATTAAATAAGTGACGCCAGCTCCAATTGCAGTTATCAATAGTTTTTTCTTGCTCATGGGTACTACCTCCCTGAATTCGTCTTTGTATGAATGTACCCTGTTTATTGAGTTTTTAAGCACGTTGAATACGAAAATTACCTGCGGAGCCAGCAAGGCTAGAACGGAAATAAAGCACGCTTCAGCTAATGTTCACGATTTCCCTCGATTAGTGATAAAAATCATTAGTATGTATAAGAAGTAAACATAACCATTTGAAAAATAGACGATATAATAGAGATACAGCAAAAAACCTCCTTTTGACGGGAGGCCAGTTATCATGATTACAGTGTCATAGCTTGACCATGCCTTGCTAGAAACTCTTCCTTCTCTTTGTAATCCGGCATAATGCTGCCCACTCGCCTCCAGAAGGAACGATCATGATTCATATGCGTCAGATGGCAAAGCTCATGGATGACGACATAATCGATTACCTCAAGCGGAGCCATCGCCAGTCGGTAATTAAAGGTTAATTTCTTACTTGAGCTGCAGCTTCCCCACTTCGTTCTTGACTCTTCGATTTCGAAGCTTTTATGTTTTACTTTCAGCTGCTCTTGATATATTTTGATTCGTTCTCCAATGATTTTCTTGCAGCTTGCAAAATAAAACTTTTTAAGATTGATTTTTAACTCCTCTTCACTCAGATCAGCTGTGTCGATCAATTCATGAAGAAAGTACTCTTTTCCAAGGTGAAGGAATTTTCCTTGCTCTTGATATTCTTTTGTCTTAGGGGTATCTCGAACCTTCGCGATCTGCTGCAATCTCTGAGTGAGCTGTTTACCATGCTGCTCCACGGCCCGCATGACATTCTCTTCCGTTGTTCCATTGGGAGCCTTCACGGTTATGAATCCCAATGAGTCCATTTGGATATATATCTTTTTTCTACTGGCATATTCAACATTAAACTCAATGATATGATTTTCAAATTCGATTTTCATAGCGACCATCATTTCTATTAGGTTATTTCTGAATCCCATTCATTTTATCACAACTACAACAATGACCGTTCAAAATGCTTTTTTCTAGCATGCTATGGGTTTAACTCGATGTTGTTTTTAAAGATCGAGTTAAACTTCTATTTCCTGTGCGGAATATCCCATTTTTATTATATTTTTGTAAAATATTCCCCTTTTATCATCGTAATTTACCC
>NZ_JBFRDK010000141.1:0-16440 GCF_052113545.1 Paenibacillus sp. TAF43_2 | reverse complement strand
CGCAGACGCTCTCTTCTGTTAAAAACGCACTACGTTTATTAAAACTGTTTACTGTGCAAACGCCTGATAAAAGACTAACGGAGCTGGCCAAAGAATTAGGTCTAGGTAAAAGCACAACCAGCCGCCTGTTGTCTACCTTGCTGAGCGAAGGTTTTGTTTTTCAAGATCCAGTTACTCATAAATACAGACTRGGCCAACGCATCGTATCGTTATATCATGTTATGGTTATGTCCTTTGAGGACTTAGCTGAAGCAGCAAGCCCCTTCATTGAGCGTCTCGCGCAAGAAACCTCCGAAGCACTCCGAATAGCTGTATTGGAGGAAAATGAAGTAGCTTATATTTATCAAAGAGAGGGTTCAAGTAAAGAAGACATTGGTTCTTTTGTGGGAGGGAGAAATCCGCTTCATTGCACGAGTTCCGGAAAAATGCTACTAGCCTTTCAAAATGAGCTTGAAATGAACAAAATGTTGAACCAACCTCTTAGCAAGTTTACTTCAAAAACAATTACTGACCCCTCCCTGTTGAAAGAGGAACTGAAACGAATTCGGAAACAGGATTATTGCGTCGTAATTGGGGAATTCAACGAAAAATTAGTTTCCATTTCTTCTCCAATTCGAGACTCGAACGGTCAGGTTATTTCCGCACTTACTTTAATTAGCTCCATACATCGTATGGATGAAAATCGAATCATTTCCTATACGAGTAAAGTCTTAAAAACGGCTAAAGAAATTTCACGGCAGTTTGGTTATTTGAAATGAACACAGCATCGCTTTGTATTATTTCGAAGGGTCTTTATGGTTTGAAACGGAATACTTTTCAGAACTCGAATGCTCAATATTCAAGTCAATTTTGACTTCATTAATTGGATTTTCTTTTAACAGCAGTTCCCCTGCCGGAGAGTTGGCTTTCCACTGGCGGTAATGGTGTCGATATAAATCATGTTCAAGATTTAAGACATCTGTCTTCGTCTCTTTTCCTGTAAGGAATAACTCAACAATTTCTTGATCGATTGTTTTTTTCGTCTCGTCAGTTAATTGCTGCAGCCCAAGAAAGCTGTTCTTAGTCTGGCTTACGATATAAGCTTTCGCTTTTAGCTCAATATTGTATTTAGGTTTTCCTTCCGCACTTACAAGCTTCAACTTGGTTTTAGGATTTTCAACAACAATTTGAACGGTTTCCTGCTTATTTTTTGGTACAGATACACCTGCACGAATTGTACCCTGTTGCATCCAGCGCAGTCCGGACAGTTTTTTTAATGGGATATAGCTTTGATAAGCTTCGTTTTTGAGAAATATAGCCCCATCAATCATCAGTTTGGGCTCATTTCGTTTTTTTTCCTTCCATTGCTTGTTGTTTAAAGCTAGTACTGGAATACAAGAAGTATAGCCAGGTTCATATAGCTCTCCGATTAATCGGTGGAGCTTAATCGGTTTTATAGTAGAGCTTTGAGCATATATTCCTTCCGGTTCATGGAGAATGGTGCTCAGCGGAGACTGTCCTAGAAAACCACCTGTGCTGAGAATATCCTTTACCGATTCTCTTGTCCCGAATACCCAAGGCGTTAAACGAAATTCATAATATCGAACAATACTATCGTAGATTTCTCCAAATCCTCTTTTGAAAGCTGCTTCGCTCACGATAACAGAAGTCAAATGCCCCCAATAAATTCGTTCTTGTGCGGTTTGATATAGGGCAAAGAAGGACTCTTCAAAAGAGCTTCCCACCCCCTCGCCCACCCAAATTTTCGCTGTTTGCTTCTTTCCTTCAGTCGATTTAGCGATCGATTGAAAATCAACAAACTGGATATAACCGTGATATTTTCCATCCTTGTAATCCACGCCAATTGCCGATGCATAATTCAATTTCTCAATATCCTTAACATCTGAAGCACAGCCTGAGATACATAGCGAGAGGACTATCAGAACAAAAGTCAATCGTAAATTACGCCTCATTTCTCTCACCTTTTCCTTTTGTTTAACATCGCCGAAGAGAAACGTGACCTTCTGAATGGATCAGCAAGCAACGCAGATAACCAGTCTTTCATTCGCAGGGAGGATATCGGTTCTAGATAGGAAAGCCCAAACGAATCGAGCCTGCATAAATAGATCAGAATCAGAAACATGCTCAGGAAGAAACCGTAAATGCCAAGCATAGAGGAGATTAGCAAAATAAAAAGTCTGAGCAGGCTGACTGTTCCTGACAGCGACTGATTGACCAAACTAAATGTAGCTACCACCGAAATAGCAATAACAACAAGCAATGTGGGTGAAGCAAGTCCAGCCTTTATTAACGAGTCTCCAATAATTAAACCGCCGACAATACCGATGGTTTGTCCAACAGCTTTAGGCAGCCGAACGCCCGCTTCTCTAAGCAATTCAAATTGAAATAACAGCAGCAATGCTTCAAGGAAAGACGGCATAGGAACACCTTCACGAGATATGACTACTGTTGATAATAAGGAGAAAGGGATTTGATCCAGATTTACGGTCGCAATGGCAATCCAGAAGCCAGGTAAAAAAATACTGAGGACGAGCCCCATTATGCGAAGGGTTCGTTGGAGCATGACATAAAAATATGGGAAATGGACATCCTCAGGTGATTTTAATAACTCAAAAAAGTTGCTCGGTCCGATCAGTACCATGGGTGATCCGTCTACAACAATGATAAATCTCCCCCGCAGTAGGGTTTCAATAACAAAATCAGGACGGCCAATATAATCAATTAACGGAAACAGCGAGAAGGTTCGATCCGATAACCATTGCTCCAACTGCCCGCTGCTTACCACACTCTCCAAATTAATGTTACTCAATCGTTTACGTGCTTCTGCTATCATTTCCGGGTTCGCTTTATGACTAAGATAAAGCAAAGATACTTCAGTTTTGCTAATATTCCCAATGACGAACTGCTCACTGAACAACAAACCCGTTTGCATCCGTTTCCGAATGAGTGAGATATTCGTAAACAAATCTTCCGTGAAGGCGTCTTTTGGCCCCTTAATTGAAATTTCTGTATTCGATTCCTGCAACGACCGCTGTGGAATCTTAGAAATGTGAACAACCCAAAAGTCCACTGCTCCTTCACAATATATAATCAAGCTGCCGCAAAATAAATGAGACACCATATCTTCAGCTGTCGTTTTTATTGCGAATAAGGGTAATTCGTCCACTTGAGCCTGTACTTCATCCGTACCGCATAACATGGCGTTTATATACTGGCACATGCGGGTGAAATAGATGTTTAACTCCGTTTTATCAACCATACCTTCACAATAAAATGCCGTCAGCTTATCCTGCATCTCCAGTTGCGGCAATGGGGGAAATTTTACATCTGAGTAATTGGAGAATACATCTATCAATTGCCTCTTTCTTAGGCTTCCACTTTGCAGGCTAGTTTCCAGATCAACAAAAAGCTTTGATTCTTCAAGCAACTGATTCATTGGGCTTCCTCTCTTCGATGTGGCATATAGGTGATCATAAAGAGTATCGCCGTTATGGCTACTCCAAACCATAGTGAATAGGTGTAGAAGTAGCGATGGATGAACGCCTGCATGCTAATATCACTAATCATTAACAGCGAAGGTATAGAAATGACAACTGTAATGCAAATCATAATTGTTTGTGAATATTTCTCAGAACCACGTCCAATAAGTTGAGCTAAAAAATAGATGATAAGGGCCGTTCTCACGATACTTCCGGCCATTAATTGAAAAGCTGCAAAAAAGTCTACATGTGAAATATGTCTTCCGATCATCACCAGCCTCCACTGCTCAAAAGCGGGAAACCGAAAATTTTCAGCTTGGATCGGCCCAAAGGAAGCTAAAGATCCTATTGTAGGTCCCATGATCAATCCCACTAATAAGGTAAGCAGCACAAAAATAGTGCTATAATTTAAAGGTTTCTTCAATTTATGCTGTAACAGAAGCAGCACCATGAGGTCTATGCTCCCGCCAAAAACGACCACTATTCCTCTCAGATCTGGACCTATTCCTTCTGCCAAAATGGGTTGCAGCATGCCGTAATCTTTACTGTTCGTTGTCATAACAGCTACGCCGATGCCCAATATCCAAACGACAGGYAATAATACGGTAGACATATATACGATGGTTTTGAGTCCCCCTCTAGCGGCACAGTAAGCCAAAAAAATAAAGCTGAGGATAACGATAGCACTCGCTGTTCTCGGGAGGAAATAAATATTGACGTTTTTTGTTGTATCAAAAACAATCATCATGCCGGCTACCAGTAAATATAGAGCGAATCCACCGCCAATGACATTAAAACCAATTTTTCCGATTCGGCCTTCAATCCAGCTTTGAAACGATAAAGTACTCATCGATTTTAAAATCCAATATAAGATCAGGCTCCAAACAATCAAGCCAACATAAGCAAGCAGAATACTAATCCAGGCATCGCGTCCCGCTGCTTTTAACAGATGCGGAATGATTAGTACATGATTCGATATTCCGAGCGATAACAACAATAAAAAAATGATTTGAAGTCTAGAAAAGGATACTTCCACTGTTATTCACCTCCATTTTCCGGACAATATTTCATTTGGTATAATTACCCTCGAAGCGCCCATTTATGCATGGAGATGGAGCTTTATCCCATATCACATCAATAGACCAGTACTATGTATGCACGATTTAAATGAAATGTAAAAAAGCATGCTGCATTACGCAGCATGCTTACTCACCTATTATTTCCACCTTGGCGCGCTCGATATATATTTACTCAAAATATCATGCGGATTCAGATTTCAGTCTAAGCCGATAATCGTTGTATCATAATCTCTGCCTTAATAAATAYGATCCAGCGACACTGCCCACTCAACGGGTTCAATTTTCACTTGTAGAGATAACATCTTTCTTTGTCTTAGCCAGATAGCCAACCATGAATAAAATCAGAATGAGGAAGATCTCGCTCGTACCTACCGTTCCAAATCCTAGTCCTCCATCGTCCTTAGATTGGGACAAATAGTCTCCAAGCGAGGCACCAAGTGGACGTGTGACGATGTAAGCAATCCAGAATGACAATACGGGATTCAAATTGAAGCGATAATAAGCAAACGATACAATACCGATTACAGCAGCGAATAACATGGCAGCCAGCAAGTATCCCATATTCATCCCTTCAGAGATAAGATCACCGGCAGCAGTGCCAAGTGAAAACGTGAATAGAATGGCTAACCAATAATAGACCTCCCTCTTGGTGGTGTAGATCGAGTGGATGGACAACGTTTTTTCACTCTTGAACCAGGCAATAAAAGTGAGAATCAATAAAATGGAGAATACAATCGTGGTTACCTCTAGCGACACTCCAAAATTATCAGTGAGATTATCCGTTACCAGTGTGCCCAAAATACTGATCAACACTACGTTTACCCAATAAATACCAGGTACATACTTTTTCACATTGAATTGAAATACCAAAGCAACAATCAGTAATATCGCCATTAAATATGTGGTATTGTCAAGACCCCAATTCAAATTGAAATTCAGATAATCCGCAGCCGTCTCTCCTACTGTTGTAGCCATGATTTTAATCAACCAAAAATAGATCGTTATACCTGGCACCTTGCTTAACATTTCATGCTTGGATATCGTATTCATGACAGATCAGTCTCCTTTGAATTAGAGTTTGCTCTAAATGTGTCTCTTGTTTTCCGAAGCAGGCAAACGATATGCAACAAAATTCGCCTACGTAATAGGCAATGATGGAGCAAATCAAATCTCTTCACTTTTATTTCTTCTTAGAACTGGGTCATTGYGCTGTAAGCAGCCAATAAATTAGAAATACAGCTGCGAGCACAAAACGGTAATAAGCAAATGGCGCCAGCTTCACACGCTCAAGCAGCTTTAAAAATGTAATCACGGCTATAAGCGCCACAAGGAAAGCAACAATGAATCCAGTCACAAAGAAACCAGCATCTGAAGCCGTTAACGTATCGTAACTCTTCAGCAGCTCGTAGCCGCTGGCTGCTACCATCATCGGTATGGCGATAAGGAAGGAAAAGTTGGTCGCAGCCCGATAGCTTGCACCAATTAATAATCCGCCTGCAATGGTTGCCCCTGAACGAGAAAAGCCCGGCCATAGCGCCAAACATTGAAACAGGCCTATCAATAAAGCCTGTCTATAGGATAGTTGATCAATGTCTTCAGCTTGTACCACTGCTTGTTTCTGCTGACCTACCAGCATAAACACGCCGCCTAGTACTAATCCAATCAGTACCGTATACGGGGAAAATAAGTACGATTTAATAAACGAATGTAGCGCTAACCCTAACACCATGGCAGGCAAACAAGCTAAGATTAAATGAATCAGGTTTAGTTTATGAGTTGGTATTAATCGCTCATCCGCGTCATCTTTCGCCTTCGTTATACCTAGCAGGTTTAGTATTCTCTTCCAGTAAATTACGGCGACTGCCAGAATAGCGCCTAATTGAATGACGATTTCAAACGTATCTGCCTTTTCACCGGTAAAACCAAGCAGATTCCCTGTCAGAATCAGATGTCCGGTCGAGGATACCGGTAAAAACTCGGTCAATCCTTCAACAATCCCTTGGATAACGGAGTTAATGATATTTTCCATGAACACTCGCACGCTCCCTTTGCGTAATTGCCTTACTAACTTGGGCTAACCCTACTGTAGTAGCTAATCGTGAAATCAAAATAAACCAATTATTAAAATTATCTTAAATCATGTGAAGGACTTGATTTCTCCGTATCCATAAAAAAAAGCCTGATCAAAATCAGACTTTTTTTACCCTTTAAAGCGATAACCGGCTCCCCAAACCGTCTCGATATATGTCGGATCTGCAGAACTTTTTTCAATTTTTTCACGTATTTTACGGATATGCACGGTTACCGTTTGCATATCTCCCATAGCATCGATGCCCCAAACCTTCTCGAACAAATGATTTTTACTAAACACATGATTCGGATGGTTCGCAAGAAAATACAGCAGGTCAAATTCTTTCGTTGTCAGTATGGTCTCCACCTCATCGACGAACACGATTCGTGTATTCGGTTCAATGCGCAGGCCACGAATATGAATTTCATTTTTTGATCCCATTGTCCCGATCAATCGATCATATCTTGCTAAATGAGCCTTGACCCTGGCAACAAGCTCCGCTGGTTTAAACGGCTTTGTAACATAATCGTCCGCTCCTAAGCCTAATCCCCGGATTACATCAATATCTTCAAGTTTGGATGAAACCATCAGTATCGGAATGTTCTTTTTCTCGCGAATTTTTTTACAAACCTCAAAGCCATTTAACTTGGGCAGCATTAAATCAAGGATAATTAAATCATAGCTCCCCCATAAGCTCATTTGTAGACCTATCTCGCCATCTGGAGCCATATCGACTTTATACCCGTTAATTTCCAAATAATCTCGTTGAAGCTCCGAGATCGTTATATCATCCTCAATCAGAAGAATCTTTTTCATTTGATCATCATCCCCTTGTCGCTATGGGGATACATAGCTTAATTGTTGTACCAACCCTCAGCTTGCTGTAAGCTTCTATACCGCCTTGATGACCTAACATAATTTGTTTGGCAATAGCAAGGCCTAGTCCGCTTCCACCTGTTCGAGCATTGCGTGATTCATCTGCTCGATAGAACCTCTCGAAAATATGCTGAAGCGCTTCGGGATCTATCCCGGATCCGTTATCTCTAATTTCCAGAATGGCTTCGCTCTCTGTACAATGGGCTGTTAATTGAATGGAAGGCTGTTGTTTATCCATATATCTAACGCTGTTCTGTATAATATTATTGAGAACTCTCTTAAACTGATCTCGATCTAATAAAAACATTGCAGACGGATCAAGCTGGATGTCTGAATGGTAAGTTATACCTTGCTTCTCTAATTCAAATTCGAGCTCCTCCGACCAATCCATTAAAAATGCCAATACATTTACTGCTTCAAAATGAAATTGCTGCTGATTTAAATCCAGCTTGGAATATAAAAACAGCTCATTAATAAGATGATCCAGCTCTTCAGCTTTGACAGCTATCGTTTGCATGTATTTCAAGTTCTTCTCCGGCGTGTCTGCAACACCATCTAAGATGCCATCAATATAACCTCTAATTGTAGTTAATGGCGTTTTCAGATCATGGGATATATTCGAAATCAATTCTTTTCGGTTGACTTCGTATTGCTCCTGAACTTGAATTGACGTTTGGAGTCGCGAACGCATTTCTTCAAACATAATACCGAGCTGGCCAATCTCATCTTTTCCGTTAACCTTAATTTGAAAATCCAAATTTCCCTCTTTTATTTCACTAGCTGCATTCCGAAGTGCTTGGAGAGGTCGAATAATATTCTTGGACATGAATGTCGTGAGCAGAATATGCGTGACGATCAGAACAAATATCAACGATAGAAATAAGGTCGGAAAATACTTACGAATAAAATAGGTAGTGGGATTGACCTTCGAGATGATAAATAAGGTTCCCTGCTTGTTATTTTGATAATGAAAATCGAATTGCATAAATGAATAGTTGGCATTTCCGATCTTTTTTGCCGGATACTGCCTAAAAGCTTCATTTCGATTAAACGGCGGTAAATTCGAACTAACATCTGAAAACTTTTGAATATCAAGCGAACGGTATAATACCTCTCCGTCTACTCGGACAATAATTTCAGAATCTCTTTTTTGAAGCTCATTTGTCATTTCTTCAAGATAGGATTGATTATTCAATATGTTGGGCTGAAGTTCGAAGGAACGCTTAATTTCTTGTGCAATATGCTTCACTTCTTCTTGGCCAAAAAGCTCTTCGGTGGATTCATATATGCTCTTTATACCCTGTAGATCTCCACGAAATACAATAACCATAAGCAGCGAAATGAGAATAATGGAAATAAGCGGAATGACAAGCATCGCCGCATAGGATAGGAGCAGCTTTAAACGAATGGACATACTCTGGATTCTCCTCCGCTTTTAAGCTTCTTTACGATCATACATAATGTATCCCATTGTAAAAAACAAGACAAGTCCTGAAAAGATAAAAAAGATTGAATTAATTAAGTATCCCCATCCCATTGATTATCTTAACCAAAGTACATATCAATCCGAATAAGTGATAAGCGAAAACCGCTTTTTCTTCATTTTTATCCTCCTAAGTGAATGAATTTATGGTTATTTCTTACTCAGGATAAGCAATGGCTATAAAAATATAGTGAACCAGTTATTAAAATTCTCTTAAATTACTTTTCATACCTGAAGATAGATCCGCTACGTATACCACCATAACGATAAGTACTGCTGGCAAGCCGCTTAAATCTTCCCTGAGCAGACGAGATACATAAAGCTCGGTAACCTTTGATTTACCATGCAGATATTGGTTTGTCCGGGGTTTTATGAATAATAAATAGAAAAAAACCACCTAAAAAGGTGGCTTTTGCTCGCGAGGAGTGTAAAAAAGCTCCTCATCTAAATTAATTTCAGAGGCAGATTATTGTACCTGCCTCCTATTGCTGAGAAAACAGATTCGTTGATCTCTACTCCTTGCGCCACTCGTCGAGGATCATTTGGGCAACTGCTGCTAAAGTACGAATATCAATTGCATTTATGCCTAGCACATCCGCTTTCTCAATTTCTGACCATCTCGGATCTGCTGAGGTTACACCGTAGAATTTCGCAATAATCGATAGATCTCGAATCGTAACCTTCGTTTGTCCCTCGATTAATGTCACGATCTTCGCTGTGAATACTTGAACAGCTTTGTTCAGCAACGTTACAGCTTCATCTACCTGCCACTGGCTGCTGCCCGCGTTTTTGGCCGTATTAATAGCTGCTTGAAGCGCCGCTTTTGATCCTGCAGCATACTTTCCAACCTTAGTCCCTTCAACCGCCCTGTCATGTTTCGTCTGTGCTGCTGCAATCGCAGCGTTCAATACCGTTCTGTCCACAGGAATCGATGGAATGACCGAGTCGGCAAACCGTTTCATAGCCGCATTCAAAGCATTAAGCGTACCAGCAATTTCCTCACCTGTCGCATTCGCATCATTCTTGACGGCTATCGCGCTGTTGATTGCTGCTTGCAATGCTGCTTTAGCTCCAATTGGATACTGACCAGGTAAAGTTCCTTCCACCGCAGCATCATGAGCGGACTCCGCTTGCTGGATTGCTGCATTCAGTGCCGTTTTATCAGCAAGATTCACTTCGATCAGTAGCGAAGCTTGGGACACATTCATTATCGTTCCTTTGCCATTCAATGATACTTCGAAATCAGACAACGAGACGGTCGTGCTGCCTGCCTTTGCATCTGCCTTCACCTTACCGTGGAGGCTGAACAAAGGACCACCGTCGATGCCGCCTCGCTGTTCACCCGAGGTTGCCATAATGATTCGAATCTGGCCAAGCTCCGGCTTCACTGCACTCCCGAGTACAGCGAAATTCGGCTTCAACGATTGAATGGCTGACGGATCTAACGCTTGAGATACGCCTTCTTTCACTGTCTGGAATTCAAACTTCTGCGGGTCATAATGAAAAACAACATCAAGAGCCGTGAAATTTGAACTTATATTGTCCGTTCCAATCGTCCACTCTGCCTCCTGCCCCGCTAAAACCATTGCAGGACCTGACAGTGTGGCCATATCTTTTTCTGAAGCAACTGTGGTTACTTTCACATTCAGCGCAGCTGTTTTTGCTCCCTCTTCCGTCGTCGCCGTTATGAGACCTGTTAATGCTTCCGCTCCCTTATTGGTTGCCGTAACGGTTGCTTTGGTTACTAGATTAGCCTCATCATAATGAACATTCGTGACAACGATGTTCTCATGATTAGATACAAAATGCACATTTTTGTTTGTTGCATTTGCCGGAAAGACGGTAGCAGAAATTTCAATGCTTTCACCATCCTTCAATTCGATGGAAGAACGATCGAGCTTTAGTTCAGTAACAGGAATATTTGCCCTCACTTCGAAACGCTTGATTGCTTGCGTCGTTCCATTGCCTGCAACCACTGTATAAGTTCCCGGAGACGCATCCTTTGCTATTGAATAGGAGTCACTAAATACACCGCCAGGCAATTCTTTTCTGTACAACATTGCTTGATCCGGTCCTAGTACCTTTACCTCCACTTTATCGAGTGTCGTATACCCCGCTATCGTTATGGAGTCCCCAGCTACTCTAGCAGGAATATCCTGTAATGAGACATATTCTGCGTTCAGCGGCATCGTCCAAACGTCGGCAATTGAAGGATCATAATTGCGACCTTCCTCATCTTCTTGGAACCGAACAGTCACCTTGCCATCCTTTGTTAAAGAGATATCGTCAACAACAAATTGATAGGTTACAATACCTCGGCTATCTTTTTCATTCACGCGGCTGAGCACTTTCGTTCCGTTTACCAACACATAATAATCTTTCAATTGTGCTCGATCATACGTTTCGATTGCCCTAATAATGAAAGGTTTGCCTGGCTCAACGGTCATATCAAATTGGAAATAACCATTTGCGTCTCCATGATTAACATACCTTCTCGTTAATCCCTCCTCCACATTTGCACCGGACTGAGCGGAAAACTTTACATTATGTTTTTGTTCAGAGCCTTGTTCGCCAACGTCTACATGATCGTAAAAGTCTATCGGCGGGTTTTTATAACGCACTTGAATGGTCGTACTGCTCTTGGCTGCTTCAGCTCCATGAAACGAAGCAATCGCACGCAGCTCAGCAGCCGTTTCAACGGCAAGAAGCGGTGATTTCACCTCAAAACTGATATTCTTTTCTTCTCCGGCTTCAAGGCTATAGGCTTGGCGTGCAGGGGAAACCGTCCAGTTTAAAGGAGCACTGAGCTCTATAGATCCTTCAACGGAAAAGCTTCCTTTATTTTGAATGGTTGTATTAACCGTTGATGTACCGCTTGGCTCGATTGTTGCTGGTTCAGCCTTTAATGCTTTAATAATGATTGGCGAATCGATCTTTATTGTCGTCTTCAAAGGCACTTCCACTGTTGCATCATTTATTTTGTAGCTTCCGCTGCCAACGATATTAAATAGGCTAGTGGGTTGTTGTTGCTCCGACACTTTCACACGGAATGCAGCAGCAAACGTTTCACCTGGTTTAATGACAGACGTTTGGTTATCTCCTATCGAAGTGACTTCCCATCCTTCGGGTTTCTGGAGAGTATAACGCACATCATTAATGCTCGCATCGCCATCGTTAGTTGCTTTCACTTCAACTGTAAATGTGTTTCCGGGCAGTACGGATACCTCGGAAGGGCTAATTAACCACTTTATTCCTAGCTTTTCATTGCTAATGGCTGACAAAAACGTTGTTGCGTTTGAAATGAGATTTGCTAATTTTTTAACAATAGCGTCGTTTATTGACCCAGTATCGCTTTGTTCTTGCAACCATTGCTGTAAACCGTCTGTTTCATATAAAGCATGATGAACTTGCTCGATAAAGAGAGCATCATCACCGGCTTTGTACGCCTCAATACTTGCTTCAATTCGGCTTGCGAGCGCCTCGCCTTTACTTGAAAGTGCCTGAGTTTGTTCGCTGGTGAGCTCTCCATTATTGGAATAGCTTATTACTTCATTTTGAAATTTGTCCGCCTCATCAAGGGCACTGCCTAAATCTCCAATAATAGGATCAACTACAAACTGATAATCACCCGAACCAACAGTGAATACCGCATTCCCTTCCTCCATACCAACAAATTGTACCCCTTCCACCGACAATGCAAATTGGCCGCTCTCTGTTACTGCCCACTTGCTGTCAGTAGGGATATAGACCGTAGCCGTTGTGTTTGTTGGAATCGTGACATGCTGGCTAAAAATATCCCCTTCTTTTTTCCAATCGCTTACAATCATGCCGTAAACAGAATTGTACGATCCTTTGGCGCTAGTCAAATTTCCACCAGGTCGAGGTTTAATCAAAATATGCTTATAACCCGGGCTTGCAGGGTCCTGTTGAATGCCTGCAATATTTTGATACATCCAGTCTCCGACTGCTCCATAAGCGTAATGGTTAAAAGAGTTCATGCCAATGTCTTGGAAACTGCCATCCGGCTTAATAGAATCCCAGCGCTCCCACATCGTAGTCGCACCATTTTTGATCTGATATCCCCATGAAGGATAAGTGTCATTGTTGAGCAATCGGTAAGCAACATCCAAATGTCCCGTTTCGCTCAATACCGGCAATAAATCTCTCGTGCCAAGAAAACCGGTTGATAAATGCCAGTCGCGCGCTTTAATCAGCTCTACCAAATGATCCGCGGCAGCTTGACGTTTCGATTCGGGAACCAAATCCATGTACAAAGCCAACACGTATCCCGTTTGGCTATTTCCTTTAACTTTTCCATCTTCGCTAACATAAGCTTTAATAAACGCTGCTTTCACTTGCCCATAAAGCTGCTCGTACTTGTCGGCATCCTCTTGACGGCCGATGGCATGCCCCATTTCGGATACTAGTTTTGTACTGTACGCAAAATAAGCGGTAGAAATTAAATCTCCTGGCGTTGGATCATTCACATCCAGCCAATCACCATACATGGACGACGGACGAATAAGTCCAGAGCTATTTTTTCTCATATATTCGATCCAGTGAACCATTTCATCATAATTTTCTTCAATAACACGAATATCTCCGTAACGCTGCCATATGGTATACGGAACGGTAACGCCAGCATCCCCCCAGCCGGCATTGCCTCTTTCTCCGAGAACATTAGGCGCTACATCGGGAAAAGCACCGTTAATTGATTGTCCATCTCTCAAATCTCTCATCCATTTGCTTCCTATAAACTTTGCCACATCCATATTAAAAGCAGCAGCTCCAATAAAGACATTGATGTCACCGGTCCAACCCAAACGCTCGTCACGGGCAGGCGTATCGGTAGGAACCTCCAAGAAATTGCCTCGCTGTCCCCAAGTAATATTGCTTTGCAGTTGATTCAACATCGCACTAGAAGTTTCTAACTTGCCGCTAAACGGTGCTGCTGTATGCATGACCTGCCCTGTAACGGCATCCATACTCGGCACGCCGGGATAACCCGTTACCTCCACATAACGGAAACCATGAAACGTAAACTTCGGCTCATATACTTCATCTCCGCCGCCCTTCAAGGTATATCGGTCCGTTGCTTTTGCCGCGCGCAAGTTTGCTGTATAGAAGGTCCCGTCCGGGTTTAATACCTCTGCATGTCGAAGAGTAACCGTTTGACCCGCTTCACCGCTTACTTTTAGCCTTACGGTTCCGACCATGTTCTGTCCTAAATCAAACACATATTTGCCAGATTCCGGCTCTGTCATCTTAATCGGCTTCATTTCTTCAATTAATTGAACCGTTGGGCCATCCTGGGCGACTAGCTTCCCAGTCACTTCTTTCTCTAATTTTTGAACCGAATCCCAGCTCGTTGCATCGAAGGCAGGTGTATCCCATCCGTCTAATTCCTTCGTTGCATCATAGGTCTCTCCCATCAAAATACTAGAAGATACAATTGGCCCTGCTGCCCATTTCCATGATTGATCCGTTCCAATCGTTTCAGTTGAACCGTCTGTGTACTCAAGATTTAATTGCATGAACAAATAGTTGCTATCGCCATAAATGTTCGGACCGATAAAACCGACATGTCCGGAATACCATCCCTCTGCCAATATAGCGCCAATGACGTTGTCACCGTTTTGAAGCAAATCAGTTACGTCATAGGTCTGGTATTGAATATGCTTGGTGTAATCTGTCCATCCTGGCGTAAATAAATCTCCGCCTACACGTTTGCCGTTAATGCTAGGTTCATATATTCCGAGAGCGCTGGAGTAAAGTCTTGCTTTTGCAATGGACTTCTCTAAAGAGAAACCTTTGCGAATGTAAGGAGGCGAAGCTGTAATTTTTACATTTTTCCCCCACGGCGACTCCCCATAGGACGCGACGATCATCGCAGCTGACCAGCTGCTGTCATCAAAATCTGATTTCTCCCATCCCTCCATCTTTACCTTGGCTGCTTTCAAACCTTGATCCATATTCAATTGAAGAGGTGTTCCTTCCTCGAATACCACTTTCAAGCTGCCAAGCAGACCAGCAGGTCCGCCATCGTTTGATGTTTGGATTGCAATCGTATTAGATCCAGGAATGAGTGCGCTTGAGACATCTACAATTTTGCCTTCTTTCCATGAATCGACCGCTTTGATAGAACTGCCCATTCGCTTTCCATTCACATATAACACGAACCCATCATCCGCAGTTAATAAAAATTTCCCTTGTGTTATTGTCCGGTCTAACGGCAATTGAATGGTTTTGCGAAAATAGCGATCTCCTGCAGGAGCATTTGAAGCCGGATTCCCTTCCGGAAACCAAACCCATTTAAGACCTTCTGTTGTCATATTGTTCGCGTCGCTCATACCGATCCAATCCGCTTGCCAATCCGAATCATGGAGAAGACCCATTTCCCACCAAGCAGGATCACTCCATTCTGAAGCCTTCTCATTGTTCAAGTCCCATACTTTTACTCTCCAAAAGTAACGTTTGCCGGACTCCAGAGGCTTGCCGTCATAAACGACATTTACCGATTGATTCGAATCAACTTTATCGGTATTCCACACATCCGGTTGGTTATCCAGCAATTTCTGGTTGGTGCTAGCTACCTGAATGGCGTAAGCTGTTTGAAGCTGTCCACGTTTATCGGACTGAAGCTTCCAACTCATCCTCGGCTTCACCACATCAATACCGATCGGATTGTTCGTGTACTCCGTCGTTAAATCGGTTACCGCCATCGTTGCTCCCGTTCCACCCGCTTCGCCATACGCCGTACTAGTCATAGGCAAGCATAATGTGAAGCCAATCACCAAAGCTAATAGAAGACTCATGGTTTTCCTCATACTTTTTTTCCCCTCGACTTTCCTTTGTTATTGTTTATCGTTCTATTTTTGCTTCAGCATTGCAAGGATGACGACTACCGACTCAGCCCGAGTAGCATGCTCTAGAGGTGCAAACCGGTTACCATTTCGCCCTTTGATTATTCCTGTCTCCACAGCTGCAGCTACGTAACCAGTCGCCCAAACAGGAATTTCTAACGCATCCGCAAACTGAAGCTTCGTATTTTGGTCTGCTTTTAGATCAAGAGCCCTCATGACGACAGCAACCATTTCTGTCCGATTAATTAACTGGTCTGCGCGGAAGCTTCCGTCATCATAACCTTTTAATAGACCTGCCTTAACCGCTGTTGCGATATACGGTTTCGCCCACGCAGCTATTCTATCGCTATCGTTGAAGGCAAGTTTACTGTCTGCTCCAAGTTCTAGATGAAGCGCCCGAACCATCATAGCTGAGAACTCCGCACGCGTTACTGCGCGGTTAGGAAGGAATGTTCCATCGGCATATCCCGTAACAAAACCGAGCTCTGCCGCTTCCCTAATCGCACTCTCCGCCCAATGTCCTTTAATATCTTTCCAATTCACAGTAATAGATTTTCCAGCTACAGTTACCTGCAGCACAGGTTTCAGT
>NZ_JBFRDK010000140.1:0-16449 GCF_052113545.1 Paenibacillus sp. TAF43_2 | reverse complement strand
TGACACCGGAAGGTATGCGCTCCAGCACACATGAAACCGCTTATTTAGAGGATGCCCACGAACCGTTAAAAAAGAAGCTGCCGCCAATGGAGCCTGATTATTATGTAGGAAAAGATATTTATCAGTGCCTGCTTTATTGCAAGAAAGAGGATGAGGGCTGCTACAAGGAAAATTTTTCTGAGCTCGGCTTCATTCGTTGGCATTTGTTTGGCAGTGACATTTTACCGCCTGGTGGCTCAAAGGCAAAAGGAATTCATGCTCTTGTTGAACGATCCGGTTTCGACCGTGAAAATATTTATGCATTTGGCGACGGTTTAAACGATCTGGAAATGATGCAATATGTCTATCACAGCGTTGCGATGGGCAATGCACCCGATGAAGTGAAGCAAGCCGCACGTTATGTAACGAAGGATGTAACAGAGGACGGCATTATGTATGGCCTGCGCATGCTTGGTTTATTAAAAGAATAGCGAAGGCACGCCTCGCGATTCTTCACATGTGTAAAATAAAAAAGGCAGATCTCTATGATAGAAATCTGCCTATTATCGCTCTATTTAATTACGCGTCTAGCAGTTACATAACGCTTGTCCCATGTGCTGCCTGAGAATTTGGAGATAGTTACGCCTACACCTACTCTGTAAGTGTGAAGGAGTTTATCATTACCGATATATATGCTTACGTGATTGATGATGCCATCACGATTCGTGTCAGAGAAAACAAGATCACCTGGTTTAAGATTGCTTTTCGAAACATAAGTGCCGGATTTCGATTGCTGCTTAGAAGATCTTGGCAAGTTAATGCCATTTTTCTTAAATACGTATTGAGTGAAAGACGAGCAGTCAAACGCGCTAGTAATCCCTGATTTTGCACCAAATTTATAAGGCACGCCCAAATATTTTTTTCCAGTTGCAATGACGCTGTTTGCTTTGGACGTACTTGATACCGTTGCTGCGTTTGCTTCTTGAGGCGCTATGACAGGCACGCTGGCAATGGCAATAGATAAGCTGATTCCAACACCTGCGATAAGTCTACTAATCTTTTTGTTTTTTGTGTTATTCATGATGTTCCTCCTTGAAATTAGGTAGTCTGTGTGTTGAGCTAGGAATACCATAACATAGATTAAATGCCCACTAATTACCTATGAGGAAGCAAACCCTTGCTGCTGCTGAATAAAAACAACTTTATTAAAAAGTGATGATAAAATACTCACTTTTTCTCACTTGACAGCTGTCCATTTGGTAAAGTTCATTTATAAGTGTTTTTACTCTATCGCCAAGCTGGATACAGGATATATACTGATGAAGTCGGGCCGACGAATCTTGAGGAAAGGAGCTGATCGATTTGATTAACAACCTGGAGGTGATCTCCGTTTAACGGAGATCGCTCATTAGAAGGAGACCGCAAGGTCTCCTTTTTACTTTTAAAAATGTTCTAACCATTATTAATGGAATTATTGTTAAACATTTCTTGTCATCTGAAAATGCTTACAATATAATAAGAAAGTGCAACAAGAAAGAAGTTCAAGTGGAGGGAATAACATCCATGGCTTTTATTGCTTGCAACAAAAACTCAGCGTTACCAAAAAACGAAAGGAGGAAGCAAAAAATGTTGATTAACACTACTGCTGCAAACAACTCTAAAAAGATTAGCTTGTTCGAGGAGGACATTTATTGTGAACTACAAAAATGGGAGAGACGTGCTTCCCCCTAGTCTATTGCAAGAGCTGCAAAAATACATTCAAGGTGATTTGATCTATGTGCCTAAGCTAGCGGAGAAACGCGCGCATTGGGGTGAGGTAAGCGGCACACGGAAGCTGCTTGCCGAACGTAACAAAGAAATTTACCTGTATTATTCGAATGGTTGGACTGTTGCTGATCTAGAGCGGAAATATCATTTATCGTGCGAAAGCAWTCGTAAGATCATTGTTAAATCACGATAATGAAAAAATATTGAAAAAAAGCAGATTGCCGCGAGCATCTGCTTTTTTTGTTGTCATTATTGAGAAAAAAGTAGGATTGACAAAACTAAGACAAACCTTTAAAAGGGATTTTTTGTCGAACGTCGAATGGTTAATGGATGCAATTTTGACGATAGATGTCGAATGAACACAAGAACAAATGGCAGTGGAGGATTAGAAAATGAAAACATTATTAATTGCAGAAGACGAGCCGGTTCTGCGCATGCTTATTATGGATACGCTCGAAGATGAAGGTTATGCGCTCGAGGAAGCGGCTGATGGGGAAGAAGCGTTACAAAAAATTGTGGACACTAACTTTGATTTAATTATTCTTGACTACATGATGCCTAAGATGACAGGTATTGAAGTCATTGAGAAAACAAGGCTGCTGGAGGATCGCAAGCATTCATGCATTCTTATGCTGTCAGCGAAAAGCCAGCAATCCGAACAAGAGAAAGTGCTGCTTGCTGGCGCCGATGGCTTTATGTCTAAGCCCTTCAGTCCGCTTGAGCTAATCGATAAGGTAGAGGAGATGTTACGTGGGTAAGCTGCGTCTCTTCTATAAGAAAAGAATTACACGACAGTTCGTAGCGATGATGGTGCTCGCTTTATCGCTTATTCTTATTGGGGCTGTTACCGTGCTGACAAGCTCGATTATTATATTGAAAAATTATGAGTCCGAAACGGTTCAAATGAGAGAGAAACAAGAGCTTGTCGCGCAAATTGCCGATCATTCCAATGATATTATTTTGAGAGCCCGCGGCTACTATGTCTATTTGACAGATTTCGAATATAAGCAGATTTTTTCAGAGAAGAAGCTGCTCGATCAATCTCTAGCAAAAATCAAGACTTATCCGATTAATGCAACGGAACAAGAAGTGATGAACAATATTGAGTCCTTTTTCGTCGATTACTTTGAAAACATTTTGCCTAAAGCTATCGAATATTCAAAAGCTCAAAATTATGAAGCGCTTCGCGTCCTCGTATCCGCAGGTGAGGATAACCCTGTAAATAAACTAATTAGCTATTCACGTGATTTTGAGAAACAAGTACAGCTGCTTGCTGAGCAAAAAAACGATGAATTATTTCGCAGCTTGACGCTTCAAGCCGTTATATTAATAGGCTACATCATTCTTATCTTAATTATATCTTCATTTATTACGAGAAAAGTGGCTAGAGATATTGGCGTGCCGCTCATGAGATTGACGAACCACGCTCGTGAGTTCGCGAATGGTGAATATTCGGAGCCGGAGGATCTCACAAGAGAAGATGAGCTTGGAGAGCTGGCACGAACCTTTAAGAAAATGATGACGCAAATCCAAAGCAAAGAAGAGGAGCTTCTCGCTCAAAACGAAGAACTTATTGCGCAGCAGGATGAGCTGCAGGCGCAGCAAGAGGAACTGCAGATCGCCGTAGGCGTAATGGAGCAAAATGAGAAATATTTGGAGAAGCGCAACCAGCTTGTACAATCCCTCTCTAATACCCTCGATAAACAAGAGCTGCTGCAAAGCATCATTTCTAATATTGTCGCTATCACYGATTCCGATAAAGGCTTAATTGTGATGATGAATAGAGAGCATGATTGCGCATCTGTAGGGATTTCCAATGCTTCAGCCAAACAGTTTATTGAGCAAATGGAAGATGGCATCGTATTACGTGCCTCACAGACCAAACAAGCATACAGTATGATTCGTGAATGTTCACTAGGCGAACAGGGATATCACGATTCTGCTATGAAGGCTACCGATTTAATCTTGCCCATTTTGAATGCATCAGAAGAAATGGTTGCCTGCCTAGTTATTACGAAGGTCAATCGTACGATTACGAAGCAAGAGGAAGAAGAGATCGTTGGCATGATGACACAAGTATCATTAGCCTTCGATAAACTGCATTTGTACGAGCTGTCGGAGAAGCAGCGCTTGATGACTGGAGATATACTGAACACCATTCAAGAAGGCATCCAATTGCTTGATCTAGATGGCAGCACGCTTCAAATTAATCACAAAATGGCTGAGATATTCGGATTTTTCAATCATGAAAAAGGAACAATTAATATGCCTTTTGAGCAATTCAAAGGTTTTGTCCAATCCTCTGTTGTTGATTCTGAATCGTTAATTCAATTTATGACTGGGCTTATCTCAAATGGACATTATAATGGCTTGCGCAGTATGAACTATGAAATTACAGAACCAGAAAGAAAATTCATTCAAATTTATTGCGAGCCCTTGTACCGCAATGGTCAACAATTCGGGTTATTGCTCGTTCACCGTGACATCACGAAGGAGTACGAGGTTGACCGGATGAAATCTGAGTTTGTAAGTACAGTTAGTCATGAGCTGCGGACGCCGCTTGCAAGTGTGCTTGGATTCGCAGAGCTGCTGCTTCACCGGGAACTGAAGCCGGAGCGCCAGCGGAAATATGTATCGACGATTTATCAAGAAGCAAGAAGATTAACGACGTTAATTAATGACTTTTTAGATTTGCAACGAATGGAATCAGGTAAACAAACATATGAAATGAAAAGCACATCGTTAACGCCATTAATTAAAGAAGCCATCGACATGCAGCAAATGTCTACCAGCATCCATCAAATCACATGGCAAAATGATGCACAAGAAGCAATTGTAATTGCAGATAAAGATAAAATGCTTCAGGTATTCATTAATTTATTGAGCAACGCAATTAAATACTCGCCAAATGGCGGACAAATCACTTTGTTTAGCTGCATTAACAAAGATATGATCGTCATACGTTTAGAAGATCAGGGACTTGGCATTCCAAAGGATGCACTGCCTAATCTCTTCAACAAGTTTTATCGTGTCGATAATTCAGATCGAAGAGAAATTGGCGGGACTGGCTTAGGCTTAGCAATCGTAAAAGAGATTGTTACAAGGCATGATGGCAAAATAGAGGTTTTTTCCGAGTTCGGACATGGAAGTACCTTTATCGTGACGCTTCCACTGGCTAGGCAGCAAGAACGAATACAAAACGATGAGTTGAAGGAAAATACTTCTTCTGAGACGTCCATTCAAGTGATGCTGATTGAAAACGACCTTAATTTGTCCACTTTACTCCGTGATGAATTGAGGTCTAGTGGATTTCATGTTCACCTGTTCACAGAAGGTGGATTGGCTATGAATGCAATTGAACAGCTCAAACCGGATATCGTGGTCATCGATCTGATGCTGGAATCAGGAATTACCGGCTGGGATATTATTAGCAAAATCAAGAAATCCGATGTATTGCTAAATACGCCAATCATCATTTCGAGCGCCTTCGAAGAGAAAGAAAAAGCTGCACAATGGGGAATTAATGAATTCCTTGTGAAACCCTATTTACCTGGCAGACTAAGTGCAGCAATCTCTCGTTTGCTGCGATAATTGGGGGAGCCCATTTTCATGAAGACGGAAAAATATAAACAGCTGATTCAACAGCGAATTACACAGACGATCGATGATTGGTCCAATCAAACAGCAGTTGAGGAACAAGATATTCATCGATTTTTCCATAATCTTAAAGGGACAAGCGGTACAATTGGGCTGCGTGAGGTTGAAAAGTTTTCGGAATCCAAAGAACAATTATTTTCTGAAAAAAGCAAAAAAACGTACATACGCGAGGAGTGGTCAGAGCATTTGCTGCCACTAACGGCCATGTTTCCTCAAGTACTGCAGCTGCTAGACGGACTCGACAATGCAAATGAGGGTCAGGCCGATTCCCTTGATGATCATTCAAAGCATCACAATCGTGTACTTGTCATTGATGATGATGTTGAATTTGTAACCTATGTCAAAGAAGTTTTAGAGAAAAATGATTATCCAGTAAGCATTGCTCTGAATGCGGAGCGCGGTTTAAAGCTGTTCTACGAATGGAAGCCTAATCTCATCCTTCTTGATATCGTGTTGCCCGATCGAAGCGGCATGTATGTTCTTAATCAAATCGTTGATAAGGCGAAGCAGCAGCATATTCCGATTATTATGGTCAGCGGGAATGTATCCGTCGAAAATCAAGTTAACGCCTATCGATCCGGTGCGATGGACTTTCTTGCCAAGCCGTTTGATGTTGAGCTGCTTAAGGCTCTCATCGACAATCGATTTGCGATGAAGATGGACTGGGAACGCTCGATCATTATTGATGAGTTAACAGGCGCTTACAATCGCAAGCATTTCAATCAAATGATGCGGCAGCATATCGACAGCTTTAAGCGCTCAAACGATATTTTTTCGCTCGTTATGATTGATTTGGATTACTTCAAGCTTGTTAATGATACCTATGGTCATCTTCAAGGGGATGAGGTGCTTCAAGCCTTTGTGGCAACTACACAACATGCGATCAGACCAAGAGACATTTTATGTCGATATGGCGGGGAAGAATTTGCTCTCATTTTACCGAACACGGATGCAGTTCAAGCGGCTTTTCTTATGGAGCGTCTACGCACTAAATTTAATGCTATTAAATTTCAAACGAGTGATTCTAACTTCCAAGTCACATTTTCATCAGGAATCACGGAAATAACGGAACTTAATAGCCATTCTGCTACACTGGTAGATGAAGCGGATCAAGCTTTATACAGTGGGAAACGCGGAGGAAGAAACCAAACGGTTGTTTATTCCAAGGCGTTAATCCATTCCAAAAACGAATCGATATTAAACATCATTGTCGTTGATGATGATCCATTAATCCGAGAAATTATCATCAATCGTTTTTTTAACTGGAAACCTACAAATCATACGAAGGTAAAAGCAGAAGGCTATGCAGACGGTAGAACGTTCTTATCCTCCAACTGGTACAAAGAGAGTGAAAAGTTTATTATCCTGCTCGATGGCTCTATGCCTGATTTGGACGGATTAGAGGTATTAAAGGAGCTGCGCCTCAATTATCCTGAACAACAGCTGTTGATCGTCATGCTGACGGCCCGCAATAATACCTCTGATATCGTCAATGCACTTCAAATTGGTGCAGATGATTACGTCGTTAAGCCATTTCATATGCAGGAGCTTGTGCTGAGAATCGAACGATTGGCTAGTCGAATCGTTAACTAGATTAAGGAATAGCACAAAAAATCGCGCTTCGATAAGAAGCGCGATTTTTTTATAGGGCATCCTATGATTACAGACTTGCATTCCCTATTAGGGAATAGTATGTTTAGAAAAATTAGACCGAATCAGCGATGGACGGCTTCCGGCAATTCTACAACGGTTTGGGGATACTTATAATCGTTCTGATAACAGTTCGTGTCTGAATCATAAGTAGACTGTGAAAGCTTGTGAGAGATCGCAAATATGGGAAGTTTTGGGTTGACGTGCAGGGAAGAATCATAAAAAGAGCATCGTTCAAAATTAAAGTCCAGTGTAGTGATAATAATGACGCAGTTCGAAAAGGTACATCCGATAAAGCTGAATCCGTCAAAAGCAATCGTTTCATTCGTAAAATGTTCATTCGAAATTGTGTGCATAATCAGCGCTCCTATTCTGTGGTGGGACAACCTAATTGCTAGTCTATCAGATTCGTGATGTGATGTTTGTCGGTTGATGCATGTGAAAAATAATAATTAACGACATAAATAGCGTTCATTTGAGATGACTCTCCATTAATATAGTGAGTACAATATTTTTTTACAAAATACGATTGATTAAGTGAAGGAGCTGTATAAATGGACTCAAAAAAATTAGCCGCCGAAAAAGCTGTCGAGTTTCTTAAGGACGGAATGGTCGTGGGATTAGGAACAGGATCAACTGCTTATTGGGCGATTCAAAAAATCGGCCAAAAAGTAAAGGAAGGCCTATCGATTAAAGCAATTGCTACGTCGAGAGCTTCTGAAGAGCTTGCGATAGAGCTTGGCATTACGATGCTTCCATTCGCAGAGATTGAGCAAATTGATGTGACAATTGACGGCGCAGATGAAGTAAATAACGAATGGAACTTAATCAAGGGCGGAGGAGGCGCGCTGCTCCGAGAGAAAATCGTAGCTGCCGCCAGTAAGCAGCTAATTATCATCGTAGATGAAAGCAAGCATGTCGGGCAATTGGGACGTTTCCCGCTCCCGGTAGAAATCGTTCCGTTTGGTTACGAAATGACAATAAGAAAACTGCGTAATCTTGGAGCTGAGACGAGTATTAGAACGAATGAAAATCAAATGTTTGTAACGGATAATGGCAACTATATTGTAGATTGTCAGTTTGGTACCATTTCGCAAGCAGAACAGCTGGAACATACATTGAATCTCATACCTGGTGTCGTCGATAACGGTCTGTTTATTGGTATGGCAACGAAGGTCATCGTAGGTTATGCCAATGGTACAGTGAAGCTGCTGTAAATGCTGTCTAATAGATGTATGCTGCACTTAGCTTGACACATCACCCGAAAGTGGTTTACAACCATATACAGAGGTGAGCGACATGAGCGTCATTCGGTTGGAGAACGTAACGAAAAAGTATGAAGATACACTTATTTTTCGAGATATTTATTTTCGTATAAACAAAGGGGAACGAATCGGTCTTATAGGCCGTAACGGCGCAGGAAAATCAACCGTATTTAAACTTATTTTAGGCAGAGAAGAGCCTACGGCAGGGAAGGTAGAGGTTGATCCGAAGGTCAAGGTGAGCTACTTCTCACAGTTCACAGAGCTGAGCGGCAATCGTTCCGTCAAACAAGAGCTGGAGCTTTGTTATGAGCATATTTGGAGCATCGAACGCGAGCTTCAGGAAATCGGAGAAAAGCTTGGTATTACCGTTGATGCTGATGAAATGGATCAGCTGCTGAATCGTCAAGCAGATCTCTTCGAGCAGATGGAGCATCATAATGGCTGGAATGCTGCTGTAGAGATCGATACCGTACTCACTAAGCTTGGATTTGATGAGCAATCGCGTCAACAGCCTATCGATCAATTGTCAGGCGGCTGGCGCAACCGCGCCGCACTAGCCAAAATGTTAATTGAGCTGCCTGACGTCGTACTTCTTGATGAGCCGACGAACTTTCTAGACCTCGAAGGTCTTGCTTGGCTGGAGCAATGGTTAAATCGCTTTAGCGGCACAATGATTTTGGTATCTCATGATCGGCRGTTTATTGACAGGGTAGTGACTCGTACCATTGAGATTGAAAATTATCATTTTCAAGAATACGAAGGCAATTATACCGATTATATTCGGAAGAAGAAGCTGCGCAAAAAAGAACTTGATCGGCAGTTCGAATGGGAAGAGGAGCTTCTGCTTATGGAAGCGGAGGAAATCGACAACCGTTCGAGCAGGAAATGTTCCAAAGATCGTCTGTCGCGGAAGCTGGCAGATATGAAGAAAAGAGTAGAGCCGCATCCTGTAAACGTTCTGATTACTGATATTTATGAAAATTTGCGTTTTCCAGACAACTTATGCACTGTCGATGCAATAAGCAAAAACTATGCTGAGCGTGTTATCTTTCAAGATGTCAGCTTTGATATCCAGAAGGAAGACCGGATTGCTATTATCGGTTCAAATGGCAGCGGAAAATCCACTTTAATTAAAGTGCTAACAGGACAAGAACCGGCTGATTCAGGTGCCGTGCAGTTTAGCAAAGGCGTAAGCTACGCCTATTTCAATCGCATGTGGGACGAGCTCGATCAGAAGGATACGGTAAGCCATGCAGTAAACATCTATGGCCTTGGACTTAATGCCCCTCGCAAGAAAGTGAATAAGTTTCTTTCTATGCTGCAGTTCTCGGAAGCAGACCTTCAAAAAGTGATCGGAAGCTTATCCGGCGGACAACAGGCACGTGTGGCACTCGCAAAATGTTTGCTGTCCGGCGCCGAACTAATCATTTTGGATGAGCCTACCAATCATCTGGATTTGACCAGCATACAGGTGATGGAGCAGGCGTTAATTCATTTCCCTGGAGCAGTACTCACCGTAAGCCATGATCGTTTCTTCATTGATAAAATTGCTACAAAGCTGCTGACCTTCGAACCGGGTGGAGTAATTACTCAACAAAGTGTATAGCTCACAGCAAAACATAGTATAAGCCAACCTAATGGGGTTGGCTTTTTTTTGTTTATCCGAGCTCAAATAATAAAGATAAGCTGCATATATGGCGGGAGATCGAAGTCATGTTTCAGCGGTCTGTCTTCATATACTACGATACGTGCGGATACCGTCGAACATTGTCCACTAACCATGCCTCGTCTAAGAAGGAGTGGAGTGAGATGCAATTTTCTATATCCGATGAGCTGGAAATGACTCACGCAGTGTTAAGGGAATTTGCAGAAAGCGAGGTTGCAACTAGAGCAGTCGAACGTGATGAGAAGGAGCAGTTTGATCGATCATTATTTGACCAATTGGCTAAGCTTGGCATAACAGGCATACCTATTGATGACTTAAATGGCGGTGCCGGCAGCGATTGGATGACTTTCATTATTGTAATAGAAGAACTGGCTCGTGTCTGCGCTTCTACAGCTGCTCAGCTTGCCGCCCATACGGTTTATGCTGCTATGCCGATTTTCACTTTTGGCGGCGACGCTTTAAAAGCTTTGTATCTTAAGGACCTCGCAAAAGGTGCAAAGCTGGGTGGATGCGCTCTGCCATCGACAGTAGTGGGGAACGAGGGATTGTGCAGCAGCATTTCAGCACGTCGACGAGGAGATCACTGGGAGTTAAGCGGCGAGCATACATGTGTCATTCATGGAGATATTGCGGATTATTGCATTGTTATTGCAAAGACGGAGTTAGAACGAAAGAAATCGCCATGTACAGCTTTTTTAATAGAAACGAGTAAAGCTGGATGGCAAATAGGGCAGCGAGTACGAACGATGGGATTGCGTTCTTTCCACATTTCAAATGTGAAGCTGGATAAATATGAGTTATCTGAGACAAACAAAATCGGAAAAGATGGTCAAGGGTTTGAAATCATTTTGAATTCCATCGATATCGGGCATTTGAGTGCAGCTGCGCAATCCATTGGCATTGCCCAAGGAGCTTTTGAGGCTGCAGCTGCCTATGCCAAGGAGCGCAAGCAATTCGGTCATTTAATTGGAAAGCAGCAAGGCATCTCTTTCAAGCTTGCAGATATGGCAACTCAGCTGGAAGCAGCCAGACTTCTCGCTTATCAAGCGGCGTGGCGCAAGGATGAAGGCTTAAGCTTTGCAAAGGAAGCCGCCATCGCGCGTAAGTTCGCGGCAGAAATGGCTGTTGCCGTTGCGATTGAGGCTGTACAAATATTTGGCGGTTATGGCTATATGCAAGAATATCGGATGGAACGTTTTTTAAGGGATGCAAAATGTGTGGAAACGGGGCTTGGAATGGGCGGGATGGAAGTGGATTGCATCCATCGGATGCTGAAGGAGTAGGAGGTATATCACCATGCGCCAGACCGTTATTATAGGAGGGAAACGAACAGCATTCGGAAAGCTAGGCGGCATGTTCAAAAATGAGAAAGCCGTTGATCTGGGCGCTGCCGTAATTAAAGGAGCCATGCAGCAAGCAGGCATACACGCAAGTCAAGCTGATGCCGTCATGATGGGACTGGTGCTTCAAGCAGGCTGCGGTCAAAATCCAGCTCGACAAGCTGCCATTCTTGCCGGGATCGATTGGAGCGTTCCAGCGGAAACGATTAACAAAGTTTGTGCTTCGGGCTTGCGAGCCATCTCTATGGCAGATCAGGTCATACGTGCTGGAGATGCAAACATAATATTAGCTGGTGGAATGGAGAGCATGAGTCAAGCCCCATTTGCTGTTCGAACGGCTAGATGGGGAAACAAGCTGGGAAATGCCGAACTGACGGATTTATTGATTCATGATGGTTTGCTTTGTCCTTTCGAAGATGTACTGATGGCTGTTTATGGCAACAAAATTGCATCAGATCATAATATTAGCCGAATGGAACAAGATGAAYGGGCATTAAGGAGTCATGACCGAGCGAGCACTGCGGCAAATCTGCGATTATTTGAGGATGAAGTTGAGCCTTACTACACTTCTGCAAACGCTATCTTGGCCATCGACGAAGGACCACGTTTTAATACGGATTTGTCAAAGCTTGCGCTGCTAAAACCGATTCATGGTCCGAGCGGTACGATTACGGCTGGGAATGCTCCTAGTGTGAATGACGGCGCCGCCGCTATGCTCCTCATGTCGGAGGAAGAAGCGATACGAGGCGGACACAAGCCGCTTGCCAAAATTATCGGACATAGCACCATTGGTGCGAGTGCTCCTAATTTAGCTGCTGCGCCAGCGCTTGCAATCCAAAAGCTATTGCGAAAAACGGGCATTCCTTTAAAAAACATTGATTTATTTGAGGTGAACGAAGCATTTGCCTCCGTCATCCTAAGCTGCGGGAAAATAGTAGGCTGGGATGAGGAGAAGGTCAATGTAAATGGCGGTGCGATTGCGCTTGGACATCCAATCGGTGCAAGCGGCGCAAGAATTTTACTCACTTTAATTTACGAACTTAAGCGCCGCGGCGGCGGTTTAGGCATTGCTGCCATCTGCAGCGGCGGAGCCCAGGGTGATGCCATGCTCATTCAGGTGGAGGGCTAAGGCAAAGGGGGTGCTCATGATTATCCAAACCGTTACAGTAATTGGAGCTGGACAAATGGGCAGCGGAATTGCACAGACATTAGCGCAAAATGGGTTGCAGGTAACACTTTACGATATTGAGCAAGCTGCCGTGGCAAGGGGGATTGCCACAATTAATTCTTCGCTGGCTCGACTTGCTGCCAAAGGAAATATTAGCGAGGCTGATCGAACTCAGACCATAAAATCCATTATACCTTCGACAGACTTAATGTGCGCCAATCGCTCTGATCTAATAATTGAAGCTGCGCCAGAGAATATAGCGATGAAAAAAGCGCTTTTTGAGAAGCTTGATCAAATTTGTCAACCAAATGCCATTTTGGCTACCAATACGTCCTCGTTATCGATTACAGAGATAGCTTCAGCAACAAAAAGAGCATCGCGTGTAATCGGCATGCATTTCATGAACCCCGTACCTATTATGCCATTAGTCGAAATTATTAAAGGACTTGAGACTTCGAGTGATACATTTGAAAAAATAAAAGCATTGACACACACAATCAAAAAAACGTCGATTGAGGTTCAAGATTTCCCTGGCTTTGTCTCCAATCGAATTCTGATGCCTATGATAAATGAAGCGATTTACACGGTGTATGAGGGGGTCGCTAAGCCTGATGCTGTAGACCAAGTGATGAGGCTTGGCATGAACCATCCGATGGGTCCGCTTACGCTTGCCGACTTTATTGGACTCGATACTTGCTTAGCTATCATGGAGACACTGCAGGCCGGATTCGGCGATTCAAAGTATAGACCATGCCCGCTGCTGCGCAAATATGTGCAGGCTGGCTGGCTAGGCAGGAAAGCAGGACGCGGCTTTTATGTGTACTCGAATGAGAAGGGATAGGTATATCCGAAGGGAGACGGGCGATGGAACTCCGACTTTCAAAGGAACAGTTAGAGCTGCAACAAGCAGTACGACGTTTTGCAGAGACAGAAGTAGCCAGCGTTGTGCCGATCATGGAGCAACATGATCAATTTCCCACCCTTCTCATTGAAAAACTATCACAAGCAGGATTTATGGGCATTCCAATTCCTAAGCAATGGGGAGGAGCAGGCTGCGATTTTATTTCCTACATTGCTGCGGTTAACGAAATATCAAAGATAAGCGCGGCGCTTGGCGTCATCTTGTCCGTTCATACTTCGGTTTGCACTTTGCCGATCCTGCATTATGGTACGCAAGCTCAAATATCAAGATATGTTCCCGAGCTTGCTTCGGGTGAGCGCTTAGGCGCGTTCGCTTTGACAGAGCCTCACGCGGGTTCGGACGCATCCTCTATTCGAACAACAGCAGTATTAGACGGAGAATATTATGTTCTGAACGGATCAAAGGTATTTATCACGAATGCCGGCGCAGCCAATGTTTATGTTGCATTTGCAGTGACTGATGCAAGCAAAGGGGCATACGGCATTACCGCTTTTATTATTGAAAGTGAAACAAAAGGGCTAACGATCGGAAGAAAAGAAAAAAAATTAGGTTTGCACGGATCGAATACTTGTGAGCTTATATTTGATCAATTAAGGATACCCGTTTCCCATAGACTTGGCGAAGAAGGCAAAGGCTTTTCCATAGCCAAAGGCTCCCTTGATGGCGGACGTATCGGAATCAGCGCCCAAGCGCTCGGAATTGCGCAAGCTGCGCTAAACATTCTAAATGACCGCTTCCAACCGAAGGCTGCAATGTTGATAAAGCCAGATCAGAAGGCAATGCATCAGCAAGTTAAACTCGCTGGCATAACAGCTAAAGTAGAGGCAGCGAGATTGCTCGTTTATCGCGCGGCGTATTTGCATCAGGAAGGTTTGCCTTGTACGAAGGAAGCATCCATGGCCAAAATGTTCGCATCTGATACAGCAGTTGCAGTGACTAGCCAGGCTATGCAAATGCTCGGATCAGACAGCTGCCTGCAAGGATCAACGATAGAACGACTGTTCCGAGATGCGAAAGCCACTCAAATTTACGAGGGAACGAACGAAATTCACCGAATCGTAATCAGCGGCAAAATACTCAAATCATTATGATTTCTAAAAAGGCGGTGGCGAGATGGGTCATACTCCCGGAGAGCGATTTCGCGAGGCGCTTCAAGTCGAGAAGCCTTTGCAGATCGCAGGCGCTATTAATGCCTTTTCGGCAATGATGGCGGAAAGAGCAGGGTTTCGCGCTTTGTATTTATCTGGTGCAGGTGTTGCTAATGCGTCGTTCGGTCTTCCTGATCTTGGGATTACAACGCTGCAGGATTGTCTTGAGGATGTAAGAAGAATAACGAGTGTTACAGAGCTGCCACTGCTCGTAGATGTGGATACGGGCTTTGGAGGAGCTTTCCAAATTGCGCGAACGATTAAGCTGATGAACCGTGCGGGAGCCGCCGGCGTTCATATTGAAGATCAAATCATGGCTAAACGCTGCGGGCATCGCCCTAACAAAGCAATCGTAAGCAAGGAGGAAATGGTTGATCGGATTAAAGCAGCTGCAGACGCAAGAGAAGATGATCAGTTTGTCATTATGGCTCGCACGGATGCGCTTGCGGTTGAGGGATTAGAAGCTGCAATTGAACGGGCATGCGCATGTGTGGAGGCCGGAGCAGATATGATTTTCCCTGAGGCAATAACAAAACTTGAGGATTATCAAGCCTTTGCTGATGCGGTGAAGGTTCCTATACTCGCAAACATTACGGAGTTCGGGCAAACTCCGCTGTATACGATAAAAGAGCTTGAGCATGCAGGTGTCAGCTTAGCTCTTTATCCGTTATCTGCCTTTCGCGCAATGTCAGCAGCAGCTCTTCATGTCTATGAAACGATAAAACAAGAAGGAACACAGAAAAATGTCATAAATGTTATGCAAACTAGAGCAGAGCTTTATGATTTCCTCGATTATTTGAGCTACGAAGAGAAGCTGGATCAGCTTTATGGAGTCAAAGAGGAGGAGAACCGTCATGACAAATAAAAAACAAGGCGGTCTCGCCGACGTTATAGCGGGACAGACCTCGATTTCGACAGTCGGGAAAGCGGGAAAGGGCTTAACCTATCGAGGTTATTCGATTGATGATCTCGCCCTTCATGGAAGCTTTGAAGAAACTGCTTTTTTACTGTTATATGGAGTACTGCCAAGCGATGTCCAGTTAAAAGATTACAGGGAGAAGCTTGCGTCTCTTAGACAACTGCCAGCAGGTGTATTGAACATATTGGAGCAGCTGCCGAGCAGCACACACCCAATGGATGTGCTTCGTACGGGGGTTTCGGCGTTAGCTGCGTTCGAACCAGAAAATGAGGAGCGTGACGCTTACCACATCGCTGATAGATTAATAGCCTGCAGCGCCTCTATTTTATTATATTGGTATCATTATCAGAAGAGTGGGAGAAGGATTGATACAGAGACCGATCAACAAAGTGTTGCTGGACATTTTCTGCAGCTGCTTCATGATCAACGCCCGAACGAGCTTCATGAGAAAGCTTTTGATGTTTCACTTGTACTGTATGCGGAGCATGAATTCAACGCTTCTACATTTGCAGCACGTGTTACTGCATCTACTTTATCAGATATGTATTCCGCCATTACGACTGGCATCGGCACACTCCGCGGACCTCTTCACGGTGGTGCCAACGAAGCCGCGATGGAGCTGATTGAACAATTCGGCAGCGTGAGCGAAGCCGAGATCGGGATTAGACAAATGCTGAAGGACAAAAAATTAATTATGGGCTTTGGACATCGTGTTTATTCTGTATCTGACCCACGATCCGATATTATTAAATACTGGTCAAATAGACTCTCTGCAGGGGCTGAGAATTCAATCATTTATCCAATTTCCGAGTCTATAGAGAAAATAATGCTGCAAGAGAAAAAACTATTTGCTAATTTGGATTTTTACAGTGCGTCAGCCTATCGATTTATGGGCATTCCAACCTCACTTTTTACACCGATCTTCGTTATTTCTCGTACCAGCGGCTGGGCTTCCCATATCATTGAGC
>NZ_JBFRDK010000139.1:0-16490 GCF_052113545.1 Paenibacillus sp. TAF43_2 | reverse complement strand
TCTTAAACTCGGCAGTAAATGTACGTCTTGGTTTTGGCATAGTAGATTCGCTCCTTCTCTGTTCCCTTCATTCTACTAGCCCYTAATTTTTCTGTCTAACTTAGTGTAGACGATCCAATTTTTGTAAAGTTCCTGGAGAGGTGCCGTTGTGTTAGAAACAATATCTAAACCTCTGCTGTCATATAAATAAAAAATCGTATTACGAGTTGTATTCACGAAAAATATTCTATGATACGCGAAGAGAAACATTGCAGGTTTAATATCTGATGTTTTGCAACTCAGTACATAACGGAACCTTACCCATTCATCTTCCTCTTCATCAGATATCGTAATGCTGTTACAATTAAGTTTTTTTAAAGTTTCCTTGCTTTTAACGCCTTTTTTAAACAATTTTATCTTGTAAGGCTTACTCTTCCTTCTAAAGCTAAGAAATAAAACAATAAATATTTCATCACTTTCACTGTGCGTTTTTTTAAATAGTTGAGTAGTACGATAGAGAACTTGTTCTCTGTATTTTTCATCAGAAACCAAAGGATCCGGGTCACCAATTTCAAATCGAATACCTACATCCGCGTTATAAAATAGAGGGGATTCCAATTTTAGTCCTAGAAACTTGTCATTGAGATAACGATCAAGTGATGCTGTCACTCATTTCCCACCCTTTCCCCGAAAAGTACTATAGTATTTGACTACTTAGGTTCCAAGACTCTTCTGCCAAATCAAGCAGTGCCTGAGTTACTAACAAAAGATGACTTAATTTTTCTTTTTGGTTTATTTTATCGTCTACTTCTAAATTACTAAGCATCTTATCAACAACCATGATAAACCTAAGCGATGTGCTCGCAGTAAAACCGAAACGGGCAAGTTTGAAATTCCCATCCCATCCCTCATCTCTGAGTCCTTGCATATAATTTAGAAATAACTCTTCCTTATACTCTGCTACCATGTTAACGGGAACTTTCTTTTTTAATAACGCATATCCAATCATTCGACCAAGCTCTTCTCCCACACCTGAAATGCTTGCAAACTGCCAATCAATCGCTATTAATGAATCATTTCCATTCAATTGCTCTATAAAAATGTTATCCCAGTGTACGTCTTGATGGGCAAATACACGAGGCAGTAATTCTAATGTCTCCAGCAAGCTGTTTACTCGGTCTCTATTGATACGATAAAGCTCCCACATAGAGCTCTTACCATTAAAATCAATTAAGCAAGAATCCCAAATAGCTTTTTGCTCCTCAATGGGTTTAGCATAAGCAGTACACACCTCAACCCAAGAACGCATCCAATTGTGGCATAAAAAAGATTCAGTTGGGAGAGTTGTCGCTGTTATGTATGCGCCATTGTATTTGCCAAGTAAATAGGATATTTTACACATGTGCTTGAATGACCATTCGCTTTGGACATTTTCAATAACTATATCCTCGAGCCAGATCCAGACATTTTCATCCGGATGCTCTTCTACTGTATAGCATAAGGGAGCCCTTATACCAAGTGGCAATTGATTCAGAATCCCTGAACGATAAACCAGAGCTTCGCGTTTCCAGTAGTAGTAGTGATTGACTTGATTACGCATAGGATCAGATTTTAGTATCTTGAGTATCATTGTATAATTTTGCTTTCTATCGTTGTCCAGAGCTATACAAGATACCCTATAAACCGAACTTTCTTCCTTGTTTTTTCCAAGAGGGCTGAAATTCCACGATAATAACTGTAAATTTTGAGAAGCTACAACTCGCTGTAATAGTGACTGTAAGTAATCAGGGTCAATTTTAATATCTTTTTCCGTTTTTGCGGTTATCATTATGAACAGACCTCTGTTTCTTCAAAATATATACATTTAAAATACGTGAAACGGTTCACGATTCCTTCCTGACAATTGCATTAACTTCCGGCTAACTTAATGAAAAAAGGAAGCAGTCGCTATAGCAAACTGCTCCTTATTTGTCAAACTATCATACCTTGTTAGCGTAATACCCTTTTTTATAATGACTTCAGTAGTTCTTTTAAATCATCCGTATTATTGCTTGTCAAAATTGGAATATATTCAGTTATTTTTTCAACATCCCAGTTCCACCACTTCAAAGTATTGAGAATATCAATAGTCTCCTCGTCAAATCTATAACGGATTAATTTTGCTGGGTTACCTCCAACAATGGAATAGGATGGAACATCTTTAGTTACGACTGCGTTTGTTGCAATTATCGCACCATCTCCAATATGAATTCCCGGCATAATTGTAGCATTATAGCCTATCCAAACATCGTTCCCTATAACTGTATCCCCTTTGAAACCACCACTTAGATTTTTTAGGCCGGCTTCCCACTCTCCTCCAAATGCCCCAAAAGGAAAGGTTGTAAACGAGTTTGTATTATGATTCCCACCATTCATAATAAATTTGGCGTTGGATGCTAAAGCGCAAAATTTTCCGATTTTCAGCTTATCACCAATAAAATCAAAATGATAAAGAACGTTTTTCTCAAAGCCTAACGGATCATTATTATCGTCATAATAGGTGTAATCTCCAACTTCAATATTTGGATTAACCACTATATTTTTAAGAAAACATAAGCTTCTGATATCCTTCATTGGGAAAACACTTTTTATATCTGGACCAATCAATTAGCGACACTCCTATAATATATTTTTAACTATGTTCATTTAATCTTCTTAGTTACACTTAGTTCGAATCCTAAACTGTCCAAAATTGAATTAATAAACTCAGTTTTTTCATCCGCATACAACAGTTTATCTGTCTGGTGTTTCTTGGAGAGTTTCACTTTCAAGTCTTGATATTCGTTTAGTGCTGCGTTATTTTCTAATAAGCCGTTGACACATTAACCCCCAAGTTGAAATTCTTTCAATTCAATTCCTATATCAATAATAGGTTTCGCGGATAAGTTTTTCACAGCTGTACTGCCTATATGGTGGACTGCCAAAATAAGTTCACCAAGTTCATTTTCTATTTGTGTCTTCTCCCATATAAACTCCTTCTCCCACTCTGCCGTCCAAGCCGCAAGAAAGACTTTACCTTTGGGTAGTCCTAGCACTCATATCACCTTTGCATCAACCATTTTAGGGGCATGCTAAAGTATTAAAGGTAATTTGTAAAATGTAATAATTTGCTCATATCGAGTCTTAATGCCCTCGTAAATCAAGATCACTTAATGGATAATTACTACTACCCCAAGTATAAACAATATAATAGTTAATTAATTTTTCATCTTTATTCAATGCCTTAAAAGTTAAATCATCATGCTCTATAAAAGCAATGTGATTACTAACCTGTTTTTCAACTATGTAACTCCAATCATTTTTGCGATACACCGAATAAAAATTATTTAATTCTTCCAAAGCAAGTTCTGATTTGATTAAAATAGCACCAAAAAATTGCATTCCATTTCCGTTTCCAACTAATTTTCCAGCTGATGATACAGCATCTATTATTTCAGTTTTATCTGGCAAATTTAATCTGATTAAATCTTTTTTAATGGAATATGCAATATTATTGTTTACAAATGGAATGGACGCAATTGGTATAACAAGAACAACCACTGCAATTGATAGAATAATTTTGAATGTCTTTTTCAATTAAACACCTCTCTCTAAATAATGAATCTATAGACTTAGCGCCTTCCTTTTTATTAATCCAATCAGTATGACAATATAGACGTAAGGGATTTTTAAATGTTTCCAATTAAGAATGTTTCATCCAATATCGAAATTTGTGTTACTCAACTTTACTACCCCTAGCTTAATAAAATGAGCAGGCCACCGCAGCGCCTGCTCATTTTAATTCTAACTCATATAAAACAAACTCCACTGCGAAAACCAAAGTCTCTGTTAAATGGAAGCTAAAGCTATTTTTCAATTTTCTCTGATTCGTAGTCGTCTACGATTATATTAATAATTTTATATGATTCGTCTGCAATAGCTTTGTTAGTATTTTTATTACCATTGTAGGTTATTAACGCCTTCCATAACGCCCATCCTCTTGCTCGGTTCCAAGTTCCTTCATCCATATTTAATACACTTTTGAATATCTTTCTACTCTCATCATCAAAAAATGTCCAAGCCATTGCAGCATCACAAGCAGGATCACCAACTCCCAAAATACCGAAATCAATGACTGCATAGAGTTTTCCGTCTTGAATGAGTATATTTCCTGGTGCTATATCACCATGGACCCAAACCGGCTCCATTTCCCATTTAGAATCAAGGGCTGATTCCCAAATTTCTTTTAAGACCTGTTCATTAAAAACATCTTTATTATTCTCAATTGCATATCTTGACTCTTCATCGTATACAGCTATAGATCCGCCTCTATAAAAATTATGCTCCCCGGCTAAAGGACCTTCACTAGCATCAATAGATTGTAATTCAATTAAAAAAGAACCCAAGTCTATTGCAAATTGGTTAAGATCATTTAAATTTTCCTGAGACAATACCTCTCCTTCCAACCATTTGTTGATTGACCATGGCCAAGGATATTCTTCACTAGGATTTCCCTTAGCTATTGGCATGGAAATAGGTAAAGAAAGTTTTTTTGATAACAATGGCAGCCACTTTTGTTCTTTCTCCACTTGAGGAGCATAGGATGCTGCACTTGGCAATCTTACACTCATATGTTCACCTAAATGAAATGTTCTATTATCATTCCCACTAAATTTTACAGGTCTTATTTCTAAATCAGACCATTCTGGGAATTGTTCATTTATTAATCTTACAACAACATCAACATTTATATTTTTCATTAATCACCTCTCCAATCACCCAAATTGCGTCTATATAATATGATGGTCCTTATGAAGAAAATTCACATACTCATCCTTCGTTAAACCAAACAAGATGGAATCATGATATTTTCCGTTTATGTAAAACACTTGACGCCTGATTCCTTCTTGAACACACCCTACTTTTCTAAGCATACTAGCCGATGGCTCATTTCCTTCAAGAACATAATCATTGAATTTATTTAGTCTACGCTCGAAGAAAGCGTATCTTAGGAGCATGTGAACTGCCCTGGTTCCATATCCTTTACCTCGGTAGAGTTTATCAATCACGATGCCTATGCTAAATGTTCCATTCCTCTCGTCAATGCTATTTAAATTAATACCTCCTACACTTACACCATTCAAGTCTTCAATGGTAAACATAATTCTACTGTTCGTTGATGAAAAGTCCGTATTTTCCTCAACAAATCTTTTTGCTTCAGAAATTGTAGGCGGCAATTCTATTGTACATTCTAACAATCGACGCGCAGGAGTGTCATATCCACTTACATAACAGCTTTCCCAATCTTCTAGTGAAATTCCCCGCAATCGTATAGCTTCGTCTTGCCAAAAGTAAGTGCTGTAGTCTATTTCTTGCATAGAAACACCTCCACTTAATGAATAATTGTTATAATTATAACTAGTAAATTCAATGCGTAGTTAGTAATTTTCGGTTATAACTATTTTGCCCGTTAGCTTAATAAAAAAAAGCAGGCCACCGCAGCGCCTGCTCATTCTTCTATGCTATTCAATCACCATATCTGTTAGTTTAACGAGCTAATTATACAAACAACTACTCTTCTTGTTTCACTTTTTTTCGTCGAGAGAGTGATACCCCTCCAAAGCCACTGATGACAGCAATGTAAAAACCTATATCATACCACCAGCCAGAGTTGTAGATTTCATATACTCTAATATCGTGATTGAAAATGCCAATAATAACGGAAATAGGAGCAACCCAGCCATGCCATATCCCCCAGAAAAAACCTGCAGGATTTTGAGCATTATTTACACTATCTCCAGGTACACAGCCCGTTAATGAAAGTACAGTAAAAGTCATAAGTACCATTATTAATAAATACCTTTTTTTCATATCTCATCACCGTCCAATAACAAGTTTAACGAAGCCAATTTGTAGAATATAAATTTCACCTTCTATACTATGGAGACTAATCTCAAAATATTCTACAATTTCTTTTCCCTATATTAATCAAGCTGCCAACCTTTAAATATGTGAGATGTCCTCGCCTTCAAAGCGCTCCCTACGTCAATGGGCTTCGCCACGCTACATGTTATTACATCGGATGCTCTGCGATTAGATCAAATCCAAGTTTATTGGCAAGAGATATCGATGCTTGATTATCTGTATGACAACTCCAGTTTGGTAGTAGTCTTTTACTACGACATTCATTGATAAACTCGATACCAACTTTTGTCGCGAGCCCTCTACATTTATGTTCCTCGATTGTAATAATATCAATCTCAGCAAAACCTCCGCCAACGTAAGGGGATGAACAAACACTTATGATTTTATTCTCTTTTGTAATAAAATGTCCGATGCCGCGCTCATTAAAATGCTCGTTGGAATCCCACACTAGCTTATAGTATGTATAGAAATCCTCGCGATATCTATTCGAGATATCTTCGTTTAGAACTTCATATTTCAGTCCTTCATCGATGTTTATATGTATGTCTTTACTATTTTCAATAAACTTTTGATCATTAAATCGGAAATAAGTACGTTTTATTTTATTTGCATGTTCTAGTTGATATTTCTGGAAAGCTCTTTCCCATTCGTCTGTGAACATCGCTAGTGCATAGAACCCAATGTGGTTGTCCTTATGATTTAGAAAGTTCGCTACAGCATCATTAAATCTGCAATCTGAGGCATTACCAACTAAACAATAAAATCCACCGCAACTTGTAAGAAAAGCAGCAGACGGATCTAATCTACTGTTTACAAATATCCTTCCTCTTTGCACATGTTCAATTACAGAAATGGCAAAGACTGCTTTGTTTTGGATTTTTGAAAACATTGGTAATACTTTAGTAAATTCGTTCCTACTCAACTCGAACATGACCCACCTCATTAATAATTAGTCAGCTTCATTCTAGGTTATTTTCCTTTTCAACTTAGAGCCTTAACATAGTTACTTGTTCATTTTCATTTATTATCTCACCGGTATCACGAAAGCCAATACTTTCATAGAGCCTTTTAGCAACAACGTTATCGGTTACATATGGTATCCAACAATACTCAGCATGTCCTACGGGAAATGTGTATATATACTCTATTATTTTTTTCATAGCTTCCCTGCCATAACCTCGTTTCTGGTATTGTTCACTAATCATAAAGCGCAAAATACAATAATTATTATTAGCGATTTTCGGAACCTCGTAACCAGTAACTCCATAAACAATCATAACAAAACCTACCATATTCTCATCAGCATAAATGGCAAAGGGAAGTGGGGAACCTTCGTTGGTACTTAGAACATAACACGAAGCAATACTTGAGAGATTGGATGCAACAAAAGGGGATTGGTCATCTGAAACTTTTAACTTGAATATTTCGCGTCGATTTTCTAATGTGATTTTACGAAGTGAAATCATGAAATTTTCTCCCTCCAAATAATACATGTATTCGGATTCACATTGAGATTTTTAAACTATATATTATGGTTATATTTACGCTAACCTACCCGTTATAGCTTGATAACAAAGGAGCAACGGCATTAGTAAACTGTTCTTCTTTGGTCAACTTTAGTGTCCCGTTAGTTTTAAACGCTACTAATTGTCGAACCAAAAGACCATGCGTACATTATCAGGTTCATCAATTTTACTTAGACGTGGGATAAAGTCACTCACAAAAGGGATAACCAACTCTTCAAAAGTAAAAATTTCTTCGTTGTCATCTTCCATTGTTTGTTGCCAATCATATTGGAGGAGTTCTTTTAAAGTGAGCCAACTTCTTGTGTGAGCATCCCCATTTTCTTCATCACTTTGATTCTTTACGTCTGGACTAACATCATCAGGAAGTCCCTTTGGCAGCGATATTGGTTGAATATTATATCGATTTCTTACATTAGCTAAAACCGCAAACAGTAGATAATTTCTATCTGTCCAGTATCTTTTTCGAACTTCTTTTACCTCAAAGTAAGGGTTATATATCCATTCATCTACGCTGATCCATTCAGTAATCAAAGGATTATCAATCTTAATTGTTTTCTGCTCGATATATACATGAATGTCTGTCCCCAATTATGCCACTGCCTTTCATCAATGAATTTAAAATTCAACTTCAATCGGCGTTCTTTCTCATTCTAATTCATATTGGAACTATCTTGGGCCATAGCTCAACGAGGCTGCTATTTCATGCAACAGCCTCATCCTGATTTTCATATGCTAACTTGTACCGTCAGTTAAATCATTTTTTGATTTTGCAAATGTAAAAAGAATATTCAGGAAAAACCTCGTATACATCCTTTTGTTCTAGGAGATAGCTACTATTTCTTATGTATTCATAAACCAATTCTATTGAGTATTTTAAGCTCGACATAAACATTAGATATCCCCCATGCTTTAACAATCTAAAACATGAATCCAGGCATTTTTCAAAATCCCCAGTCTCGTGTATAGCAGATCCTATTAATGTCACAAGATCATATTTTTCTATAGGCAAATCCGAATCAAAAATATTTTTGCACAAAACTTCTGAAGGATTCGGATGTCTTTCCTTCTGTTGCCTATACGAGAATATTTCACATATTTCAGTGTCTATATCAATACTCGTTAAATTCCCCTTTCCCTTTAACCAATATCCAAGGTAGTCATCCCAATCCCCTGTACCGATACCGACATTGCATACTTGCATTTCATCTGCAATGGGGAATGCTTTTCTGACGTAATCTCTTGTCACCAATTCAGTGTGGATACAAGGTGGTGATAAGTTCCACTCACCAGCTTCGGGACTTTTGAGTTCAAGATAATAATGAAACAATTTTTCATCCATATTCATTGAGAATCCCCCAATTTGCATATCATTATATGCTTAATAAAATGAGCAAGCCACAGAAGTCCCTACTCATCTTTTGATTTATTCAACTAACTTCCCTAGTTAGCGCAAGAGAGCCTTATTTATCTGAGAACGTTGTCCAAACTTGGTTATACAGTGTCATACCGTATTTTAACGAAAAACATCGATTAGCTTATTCAAAACGATGTATTCCAACACAACTATTCCTATGCAAATAAGTATAAAAAACTGAAGTCTCGCTGTGTTAATTCTATCCTTCCAATATTCCCCTCTAAAAAACGAAATTATGTTAGGAGTAAAAGTATGCCTAATAGATTCGTTATAATCATTTTCATCCACAAAGAAAATACGGAACAGAAATTTATATATTGGAATATTTAAAAGAAATAAAACAATAATTATAACCAGTTCAAAAGTCATATTGTTTTCCTCCAAAAATATCTTTACCTTATTTTACAATATATGAACGTCTTAGTTACAAACTTAGTGATCATTCCATTAAGGTGCTCTCAAAGTAAATTAATCTATCAAAATTGGACTAATTAATAATCATCACTCGTAGGATTTTCCAGCAGAGAGAATAATTGCGAAAATACTCCAATCTGGCTCAAGATTAGTCCCTGAATCTTCAAGCCAGGCCTTCATCCCTTCTAAAAATGATTCCAAATTCGAATTTTCCCAATCATTTTTATTTGTATCCAAATCGCTCATTAAAGAAGCTACAAAATGAAGCATATCCTCTTTTGTTTTTACCTCATAAGGGTTTAAGCTCATTGTACTGAATCACCTCAGAAAAAATTGATAGTTTTATTTTTTTGTTACCCAATTTTAACACATATTGGAACCATACTGCCCAACAGTAAAAAACAAGAATACGCAAAAAAACTTCCCCGCAGTACCCTGCAGTGAAGTTCTCTTTAATAAAATATCTTTTCATTCCGTTATCGTCGCTGCTTTGTAATATCTCAATATATTGATTTTTAAAATATTGCACATGCTCAGACACCCACTGGGCAAAGGTGCGTGCTGGGCGGCCAGTGACCTGTTCGATAGGCGGTTTCCTTTTTGTTAATCTTAATCTCCCTGTCAGTACATCGGGTTTTTATTATTGAAATACTTTGTAGTATTTTTCAACATGTTGTTTGTAACAATGTTAACGACTATTAATCGGACGATTCAGCGATTTCATGCACGCCTTCAGTCGGTTTTCCGCGTAAAATTTCTCAAAAACGTTAACCATATGGTCAGCCTGTTTTTTGAAATTTTCCTTTAAGTAAACTAAATATTTTTATTGTTTTTTCAGAAAAACCTTGAAAGAAATCATTTAGATATTTTTGGACAAGGAACCGTGCCAAACTAAAGAATAGTGAAATAACTATTATAAACACAAATAATCTTATTCCTGTTTCTAAATATACCATTCAGATAACGCCCTCCTATTCAATTATCATTATATACCAAGACATTGATTAAACAGGAACAAAAATTTTATTCTATACTTGTTCTAATGAATAGAATTGCTTATTAATTTAAATTAGATTTGGCTATTTATCTTTATCCAGTACATCAAGGAATCTTTACCATTATAGTCAACGCCAGCTTTTTGTATTGCCCTTAAATACGCTTATAAAGTGAATGTTAATTTGTGTGCGTTAGTTCGCAGTGAGCGAGGAAGATTGAAAAAAAGGATGTCTACAAAAATATCGCAAAACCCTTTTTACACTTTCTAGATTGCCTTGCTTCATTGATAAAACAAACTCAACAGGGTCATTGATGTCAATAATATTAGTTTTAGGGTTTGGTGTGGCAAGCATCACCATAACAGCTAAAGAGTAAAAACGAAGGCGCCCAAACGGGCGCCTTCACTTATGAAATCAAAATAGAATCAGGTTAGATCCGGCATCACGAATCCGGCATTATAATTACCGCTTTGGATCGTTTCACTCAAGTCACTGGTTTTGACGCCATACACTTGGATACTTACATATGTGCCTGTATTTACATTCGCCAAGCTATCGACCTTTAGCGTAACCTCATTCTCATGACCAACGCCGCCCCAAGTCGCTGAATGCACGGTCGCCATTTGGGGAGGCATACCGCTCTGTATCCACACCATATAGTTTCCAATCTCTGCTGCCGAAGATTGATCGACTGCCTTGCTGAACTTCACCTTCAGAAGACTGCCGGATGAGCCCGCCGCTTCGCCAATATACTCCACAGTGGATACGGAGATAGGCAGCGTACTTGCTTTGATCGTATAGCTCAGTGTCAACACTTCGCTGGCTTCTACGCCGTTTCTGAAGGCAACGGCTTTAATGTTCATATCGTTAACTACATAAATTGGAGAACCGGCATTATACGTAAAGCTATTCAAGTCCGTAATATCTGCTGTCGGCACGGCGTTGTTCGACGTGTAACGAATGGTCGCGCCAGCCTCCGCGCTCAGATGTACGTAAGTTCCGTATGGTACTGCTCCGCTCGTTACATCAGCCGTCGGTGTCTTCGCTCTCACCACACCAGGCTCCCATTGTGCTGAATAGGTGACATCTTGGGCTGGCATTGTGGCTGGAATGGCAGGAAACCATCCCTTGAATGTATAACCTGCCCGTGTCACTCTCGGCTGAATTACGCCGGACATATCTGTTCCATACACAACATTGATCGTTGTACCACCTGTCCCTCCATTTGCATCATACGTCACCTTGTAGGTATTCCGTTTGTAATACAGCTTTAGCTGAAGCGGGCTATTAGCCGAAACTGTACCTGATGCAACGGTACCCGATACGCTGCTGTCATAAGTAAAGCCTTCATAACTCTTTGGAGTTGCTGTAACCGCTTCATTTTCTGAAGAGTAAATTGTCTCAGATTCGCTTATGGTGTAAGAGCCATTTAGATCTTGCCTAATATGGGTCACCACATAAGAACCCGTATTCCAGATGGCTTTGAAATGTAGAGCGTACGCCGGCATTGTCATTTTTGCTGGCTTGGAAGGTGACCATCCGCCGAATGCAGCCGTTTCATGCGTCACATAGGGTTGCATGATTCTTGCACCATATGGAAGGTTGTATACGAAATAGGGTTCGGTGTTGCCTAAGACAGTCCCTCCGTTTAAATCATAGGTCACCGGATATAAGTTGCGTTTGTAGTACAGTCTTAGAACAGTAGTTCCATCACCTGCTATTGTACTCGATTGCAGTGTGCCGGGAGCGCTGCTGTCCAAAGTAAAGCCTTCATAACTCTTAGCAGTTGCCGTGATCGTCGCCGCATCCGTAGTACCTTTATAGTTTTCCTCATCGACGACTGTATACGTATTTCCTAAGATCGATGGTCCGGTGACACCCGTTTTAATATCCTGTTGCAAATGCACGACTTTGTAAGGCGTATCGCTCTTTGCCGTCCACGTCGCCGTGTACGTTGTGTCTTGATTCGGTACTATGCTCGGAACGGATGGCGACCATCCGGTAAATGTATAACCTGGTCTTATAACTACAGGCGTCCATGAAATGTTTTGACCAATAGGCAACGTTAGCGAACGCACAACCGATTGATCCCCGTAGCCAGATTTGAAAGTCATCGTTCTAGTCGCACGCAGGTAATAAAGCTTAACGACCGTCGAGCCGTTCGCGTTAATGTATACTCCTTTGAGTACCGTTTGCGGCAAATAACCTTGGTTCACGTATTTGGTTGAAGTGAGTTTAATCTCAGAATCGGTTGGGCCCCTCAAGACCTCTTTATCCGCAAGGGTAGCAGAGTTGTCATTAGGGTCTCGCAGATAATGCTCAATGGTATACGGCGTATCGGCGTCAGGCACCCAGCGCGCATAGAGCGTCTTAAAAACTGCAGGCATTCGGTCAGGAATCGTATACTTCGAGCCGCCCTCATGATTGTCATACCAACCTGCAAACGTATACCCTAGTCGTACAGGATCCTTCGGAACCGTAATTTTTGCGTTATATTGCGCGGCGATCGCCAAAGGCATATCACCGTTATTAAAATACAGTTGGAATCCCCAATTAAACGAGGCTGCTGAGAAAGTCAATGAAAATGTGCGCTTGATTTGAGCAGAAGTGAATGCCAAAGGCGCATTCTTCCATGTAATCGTCAGGTTTCCTGTGGCTCCCAATGTGTTCGAGTTTTTCATCTTTAATGTCTTGGTTCTAGAATCGTATATGAAGTCAGGACTATCAACCTCAATCGTGAAATTGGATTGATCAAACGTCCTTTCACTCGTCTCTCCTGTTTTCAAATCCATCACATTCATCGTGAAAAGCTTGTCTGGCAATTGTACAGATGTTACCTTGCCTGTGAGCTGAACGCCAAGCTTATCATCCTGTGGGTATACAAAGTCATAGACATCATGTTGTGCCCCCGCAGTATAAAGCGGCCATTCATTTTCATAGATTGGGACTTCGGTTGTGAGCAGGCCATCCCCCAGCTGTGCGGCCAATGCCGACTCCAAATAAATGCCCATCTCCATATACAAGGCTCCGAGAGACTTAGCTTTCTTACCGGCGGCCGAATTTGTCAGCTCGTAGTAGAAATACCCCCATAAGTTCAAGTAAGGACCCGCTTCTACCTCGAACCCAATACTGTTCAGATCAACACTTAGAATTCCTGCTTTAAGCTCCATTTGAATACCTGCTCGAAGCCCTAAAGTGCCAAGGACATAAAATTTAAATTTATACTCGCCATCACCTGATAAACTTACCGTGTTGCTGCTGCCTGATCCGCTTAGAACGCGTACAGTCACCGAATAACGTTTAGCACTCTTATAATTGAAATCAATACCTACAGTAAGATTCGGATTCATGTTAATAACTAAATTGACTGTAAATTCAATCTCAATTATACCCATGCAAACTCTTGCGCTTTTTTTAACCAGCTCTTTGCTTAAGAGTGGAACCCATTCCGTCTCATTCTCAAGTATGTCTTGATACTTGCTCCTCAATGTGTCCCCGGATATTGCACCTGAATCACCCACACCATCCAGAAGCGCTTGGATTTCCGTAGCGATGTTTTGCACGTCTTCTGCTTCGGCCCAGTCCACCAACGAATCCTTCAGCTTTTCCTTTGCCATTGTGCCGATCTCAGCAGTCACAGTGATTCCTGTATACGTGTAGGCATCCAGGTTGGCTGTAATCATGTAGTCCTTTATGATAGGAATAAACCAATACCACTGGATTTGGGTATCCCCGTTAATACCGAGTTCAAAGCGCAATTCTTCGACGAATGTACTAGTCAAATGGATAACGATGCTATCATCATTTCCATCGTCCGTATCTATGACAATATCGCACTGAACTTGGAGTGTAACACTTGCACCCGTATATCCAGGAAAATGCTTCAGCTTATCGCTTATGGAAGGTACGACGGTCAGATTTTCTACCGATACTTTTACACCATCGTTTTCCGAAGCCGACAACGCAGTTACTTCGTAACGCTGCTTGAAGGTGTCAGTCTGCAGCGCCACAGCTGACAAATAATTAGCAGCTTCTTGCACGAATCCGCTTGCTACCGCTTCCTGCTTAATTTGTCCTTCCAAAGCAGCACTATCAGCATCTGACAATAATTGAACTCCATCGATTTTTTGTTTTTGATAGAAATCCAGGGCGCCGGTAATTTGCTCCTCAGCTGCATCGGTGTAGGCAATAACATCCATTTCTGCATCATGAGTTATTGACGTAATGAGTCCGTAGCCCGCAGAAGATCCGCTGCCGAATTCACCATTGTAGAAAGCGATAAAGTCGCCCGCTTTGACAACTGTGAGGTCATTAAGACCGAGTGGCGCATACTTGCTATCTTGGAAGTTCATCGTTGAATGCTCTACTGTAATGGAGTGGTTTGTCGCATCCCCATCCGTATCCGATGCCATGCTAACTGGTAGGACGTTTGGTTTAACTAACACATTTTTGACATCGGCACTTGTGTAGGTGTACGTGTTGCCGTTTATCGCCGTGATCTGCACATATGCTACATCGCCATTATCGGCATCGCTTGTATCCGCAGTACGCTGATCCGGCCGAATCCCTTCGTAGATCGTGACGGTTTCGCCAATTTGAATGATCGTACTGCCGGTATATACGAAAGTGCCGTTTGTCACATTTGCGGAGCCTAGATCAATTCCACTATTACCAACACTAGCAAATAGTACCGGAATCGAAGCAGAGGCAACCGACGTGCCGTTGTTAGTCATGCCCGATAGGTCTGCGAATGGCAAATAAATCATATCGGAATTTAGCGGTAGATTTACAACCTCTTGTTTAGCAATGCTAAAAATATAGATTGTGGTCGTTTGGTCTTGACCTGCAAAAGAAAGATTAGTATCAGTCAACGTTAATTGGTAGGTGTTGCCTTCTTCAAATTTCCCGCCTTTGGCAGCAACAGTGAATCGACCATTGGAGCCGGTTACTTCAATACCAGCAAATGCAGGATTGGCCGGAGATTCAAACTTCAATCCAGCTTTAACTTGATCTGCCGTCATGCTGCCAGTAGCATCATTCACTTGGGCAGTGAAGCTCGGAGTTTGATCCAGTATCGTAATACTCGGAATACTTTGCACAGCCTCTTCGACGCTATCCACATATTTGGCATACAGCGTCATATTGCCGCTCACGACATCGTTATTGAGCAATACTTGGGTAAGGCCACTATCTTTATACCAGCCTTGGAAAATCGCTCCTACCTTGAATGGCACCTGAAGATTATTTAGTGATTCACCTTGACGCAGCGTAAGGCTATTAATAGCGGAGCCCCCGTTGGTTTCAAATGAAATGATATACTTGGTGTTGCTTGGGCTTTGACCGCCACTGCCACCAGGGTTCTGTTCTATTGTCGTTGGTGTTGAAGGTTTTGTTGTTGAACCGGGGGTTGCTACTGCTTTTACAACCTCGTTGCTTCTCATGCAAAACGTGGCTGCCTCAGCACGAGATGCTTGGGAGCGTGGATTAAAATTGCCTTTGGCATCGCCAGAAATTAATCCTGCCTGCCACAGCTTGACGATCGCATCGACTGCCCAGGGAGAAATATTGGATATGTCTTTGGGTTTAGAGGTTAGGCTGACGTTCGTCTGATAGGGTATTTTGTATACTTCAAAAAACCTCAAAGTCAACGTGGCCATCTGCTCTCTTGTAATCGGCGCGTCCGGCGAGAAAATATGGTTGCCACTTCCGCTTGTAATGCCTTTGTCAACGGCCCATTGCACATATGGCGCATACCAAGCAGTCGGCTGCACGTCTGTAAAAACAAGAGTTGCATATTGGCTTACATCAACTCCTGCCATACGCCCAAGTACAGTTACATACATCGCACGAGTCATTGTACCGCCGGGCGAGAAGCTGTCCTTATCCGTCCCGCTGAATATTCCACTTTGTTGTACATAGGTGACGGCATCGTAAAACCAGTCTGTTGGTTTAATATCTTTAAACGATTGTTGAGGTGCCTGTTGTTCATCAGAGATGTTCGCAGCGGCTACCGATCCTTCTTGTGACAGATCATGCCAATTGATTGTCGAAGAAGAAAGATTYGGAGAAGCTTGCCGTGATACTGCTTCGGGTGCGTTAGCGTTAGCAGCAAAGATATGAGGTGGTACTAAGGAAACAAGTATACATAATGTTAGCCATAAGCTTAGTATTCTTTTATACAAAATACTTTCCCTCCCGCAATTTTCTACACTTTTCCAC
>NZ_JBFRDK010000138.1:0-16554 GCF_052113545.1 Paenibacillus sp. TAF43_2 | reverse complement strand
CCTTAATTCCGAGCGGATTGCCGGTACGAGTCCCCAATACAACGATGGAGTTCGTGATCATGCCATTATTGCTCTGTGCCTTCCAGTCATGTGTAATGAAACCCGCCTTCGCTATTTTGTCGAGATCACCTTCCATAGCTAACACGGCAACATCGGCTTCAAAACCTCCAGCGATCGCCCTGGCCTGCGTGCCTGAAGCCTCATACGATTCCTGAAATACGACCTTTTGCCCTGTCTCCTGCAGCCAATATTTTTGGAATGCAGGCAGCAAATCCGCGAAAGCATCCTTCACTACCGAATACGCACCGATTACAAGTGTAACATCGCCGTCCTGTACGGTAGACCCAGCCGCATTGTTGCTCTTCTGCTCCTCTTTACTGCAGCCTGCCGATACGATCAGCATAACCGCAGCAAGCAGCAGTACAAGCATGCGCTGACTTGTTACCAGATTGATTTTCATATTCGCATACAACTCTTTCTACGTAGCATATTGGTTAAATGTGAATAGGCATGGGGTCAACCTTCAACTTATTTTCCGCAATCCAGCTTTCGTTGTCATTGAATAAATAAGCACGATGGACGAGTACCCTTACCTCATCTCCGGGATGAAGCACTTCTTGCTCCAGCGAACGGTACGTAATCAGCTTCGTATCGCCAACAAGCAGCTCAACCATCCACTCGCTGCCGCGGAAATGCAGCTGTTTTACTTTACCGGCAAGCGTAGCAGAAGCCAGCTTGATCTCGCCCGGTTTGCCAATCTCAATATATTCAGGCCGGATAAGCGCTTTGGTGCCCGGACGGCTTGCTGCATCCTCAAAACCTTTAAGCTCCGCGATATTTTCTACGATAGTAGACTCGCCAATAAAGCTTGCTACAAACGGTGTCTCTGGATTTTTGTAAATGTCCCACGGGCTGCCCTTTTGCTCTAGCTTGCCTTTGCTTATAATCATGATCTCATCGGCAACTTCAATCGCTTCCTCTTGATCATGCGTAACGAAAATCGATGTGATGCCGACACGCTCAATCATTTCTTTAAGCCATGTGCGAAGCTCGGTCCGGATCTTCGCATCGATAGCAGCAAACGGCTCATCGAGGAGCAGCAGCTGCGGCTCAGGCGCGAGCGCTCTAGCGAAAGCAACACGTTGGCGTTGTCCGCCTGACAGCTGATGGGCGTATCGATGCTCGAAACCTTTTAGCCCCGTAAGCTCTACCAAGTACATAACGCGCTCGCGAATTTGCTCCTTCGATTGCTTCTTCACCTTTAAGCCAAATGCGATATTGTCATATACGGTCATATGCTTGAAGAGCGCATAGTTTTGAAATACGAAACCGATGCCGCGCTCCTGCGGCGGAAGATCGTTCACACGTTTGCCGTGGAACAGAATATCGCCTGAGGAAGGAGACTCGAGACCCGCCAGCATTCGAAGTATGGACGTTTTACCACCGCCGCTCGGTCCGAGCAAGCCGATCAGATGACCTTTTTCGATTTCAAAGCTTACATCCTTCACTGCATGAAAATCGCCAAAGTTTTTATTCAAGTTCCGTACTTCAATATGCATGGCTTAATGCACTTCCTTTCGTTTTTTCGCCCATTCCATTAGCAGCAGCAGTCCAACTGAAAATGCCGCAAGAACTAGAGCCACTCCATTGGCGGCAACAACGTTAAAATTTTCAACATCTTGATAAACGAGTGTAGTCGCTGTTTGTGTTTTATTCATAATATTGCCGGAGACGACGAGTACAGCTCCGAATTCTCCCAGTGACCGTGCAACAGTCAATACTACGCCGTAGATAACCCCCCACCGGATCGATGGCCAAGTTACTTTCCAGAACGTGTACCAGGAATAAGCGCCGAGCGTTGATGCCGCTTCCTCCTGCTGTGCTCCAATCTCCTGCAGCACGGGCATAACCTCGCGTACCATTAGCGGGAATGTGACGAACAATGTCGCTAGGATCATCCCTGGCAGCGCRTAGACGATTTTGAAGCCCGCATCCTCAAACAATGCACCGATAATTGTATTAGGTCCCAAAATAAGAACGATCATCAAACCGCCGATAACTGGCGATACCGCAAAGGGCAAATCGACTAAGCTGTTAAGCAGCCGCTTCATCCTTTTCCCAATCCATTCGGCCCGGACGAGATACATCGCAAGCATGATGCCAAACAACGTATTTAAGGCTGTAACGACAACAACGATAATTCCCGTCATCATAAGAGCATGCAGCGACTGCGGCCTAGTAATGCCTTCTATAAAGCCGCTCCAGCCATCTGCCCAAGACCCTGTAAAAATTTTGATCAATGGCGCGATGAGCAGCAATCCAAAAATAATATAAGTTAATGTAATCCATAATCTTCTCATCATAGGTCACCCCTCCTGCCTTGAATGAGGTTGACCGTCCATAAGATGAGGAAGGACAGCGTGAGCAGCAGCACCGATACAGCGGCAGCTCCCTGCGGATTACTGCTTTCAATTTCTCCAAAAATATAAACGGAGGCAATTAACGTCTTGCCTGGAATATTGCCTGCAACGAGTACGACTGCGCCAAACTCCGCAATTCCGCGAGAGAAAGCCAGCATAGCGCCGCTCAAAATTCCTGGCAGCATCGTAGGAAAAATAACGCTAAAAAACGTTTTCGCGCGCGTTGCGCCTAGCGTATAGGCTGCTTCTTCCTCCGATTTATCCATTTCCTCAAGCAAAGGCTGGATGGCACGAATAACAAAAGGAAAGGTAACGAACAGCATAGCGACAACAATTGCCGGCTCATGGAACACGATTTCGATGCCAATCTTTTGGGCTAGGCCGCCTACTAGACTATTAGGCCCTAGCAGGAGCAAGATCATAAGTCCGCCTACTGCTGTAGGTAATGCAAACGGCAAGTCAACCAAACTGTTGAGCAAGCGACGGCCGGGAAACCGGTAACGAATAAGCACCCATCCGATCATCGTCCCCAAAAACATATTGAGTACCGTTGCGATAACCGCCAACTTTACTGTAAGCAGCACCGCTTTCCAAGCTAGTGGATCGGATACGCTTTCCCAGAAAGGGGTCCATCCAAGCGAAAATGATTGCGTGTAAATGCCAACGATTGGTAAAATAATTAAGATGACAAAATAAAGCATTATGGTGCTTCGAAAACCAAAACTCCACCCTTTACCACGAAACAAAGCATTCACTGTGACTTTACCTCCAGACCATCGGCTCGTGCCGTAGGTGTAGCAAAACAATTAAAAACATAATTCCTATTAAGATACTAGGTATTGATAATGTAGCATCCAAACTGGGATTAAGTCAATAATAAATTTGGAAATTCTTATTGCTTTTATAGCTTTTTCTTATGATTGTTTGTTATACAAGCCTCTGAGTACAAAGAAGAGGAGTATCAGCCTAAGCCGATACTCCTCTTCTTCTTATTCACCTTCGATATAATAGACATTTTCTCCTTCGGAGAGGATCGCTTGTCCTTGTGTCAGATCGGTTACCCAAGCGATAAAAGCATCTGCTTCAGGCTCTTCCGGCAGGCAGCGCACGATGACACGATCGGTAAAATCCGTCCCGCCAACGCGTGTACCTTTCGTATGCAGCTCATTTTCCAGCTTGCCATACCAAGTGTAGTCCACATCAACAAATACTTCGCGGTGAAGCACATTGACGATTTCATCTGCTGCTTCAATGCCGGCTACAGCACCATCCGTATAAGCTCTAACGAGACCGCCTGCTCCGAGCATAATGCCTCCAAAATATCGCGTCACAACGACAGCGACATTTTTAAGCCCCTTATGCTTGATAACCTCGAGAATCGGCTTGCCCGCTGTCCCGCTTGGCTCACCATCATCCGATGCCTTCTGAAACTGGTCTCGCTCACCCACCATATAAGCCGAGCAGTTATGGGTCGCCTGCTTATGCAGCTGCTTAATCTCATTGATGAATGCAACGGCTTCCTCTTCGGTTTCCACTGGCTTCGCATACCCGATGAACCGCGATTTTTTGATGACGATCTCTGCGCTAGCCTGCGACCTGACTGTTCTATACTTCTCAAGCATAGGCTATGACTCCCGTATACCGTTCAAGCCGGTTGATTACAGCCTTGCTTCCAGCTCGGCTTTTTCTTTCTCGAAGCCCGGTTTGCCAAGCAAAGCGAACATGTTCTTTTTGTATGCTTCAACACCCGGTTGGTCAAATGGATTAACACCCATCAAGTAACCGCTGATTCCGCATGCTTTTTCGAAGAAATACACAAGATAGCCGAATGTGTATGGCGTCATGTCTTTGATGTTGACGATAAAGTTCGGAACTTGTCCATCCGTATGAGCAAGAAGCGTTCCTTCAAAAGCCTTCTTGTTAACGAAATCCATCGTTTTGCCTGTCAAGAAGTTGAGGCCATCAAGATCCGCTGCATCGTGTTCGATAGCGATATGCTCAGACACCTCTTGAACTTGAATAACAGTTTCAAAAATATTGCGGTTACCCTCTTGGATAAATTGACCCATCGAGTGCAGATCTGTCGAGAAATCTACAGCTGCCGGGAAGATTCCTTTGAAGTCTTTGCCTTCGCTTTCGCCAAACAGCTGTTTCCACCACTCGGAAACGAAGTGAAGCGATGGCTCGTAGTTAACGAGAATTTCAGTCACTTTACCTTTGCGGTACAGCGCGTTGCGTGCTGCTGCATATTGGTAAGCTTCGTTTTCTGCAAGATTAGGGTTGCTGTATTCTTTGGATGCGTCTGCTGCACCTTGCATAATGGATTCGATATTGATGCCTGCAGCTGCAATTGGCAGCAAGCCTACTGCTGTAAGCACGGAGTAGCGTCCGCCAACATCGTCAGGAATAATAAAAGATTCATAACCTTCCTCAGAGGAAAGCTTCTTCAGTGCGCCCTTCTCGCTGTCTGTCGTTGCGTAAATGCGTTTGCGCGCTTCTTCTTTGCCGTATTGTTTCTCAAGTGCAGCACGGAATACGCGGAATGCAATCGCAGGCTCAGTTGTCGTGCCTGACTTCGAAATTACATTAATCGACCAGTCGCGGCCTTCAACCAATTGCAAAAGGTGAGTCACATAGGTCGAGCTGATGTTGTTGCCGGCAAACAAAACTTGCGGTGTTTTACGTTGTTCTTTTGGCAAAATATTGTAGAACGAGTGCGACAGCGCCTCAATTGCTGCACGTGCACCAAGGTAAGATCCACCGATACCGATAACGATTAGAACTTCGGAATCCGATTTGATCTTCTCAGCAGCCTTTTGAATGCGAGCGAACTCTTCTTTATCGTAGTTAGTCGGAAGATCGATCCAACCAAGGTAATCTGACCCTGTACCTGTTCCGTTATGTAATTGCTCGTGTGCGAGACGAACGGATTCTGTCAAATAATCGATTTCATGCTGGCCAACGAATGCTAAAGCCTTGCTGTAGTCAAACTGAACTGTTTTGCTCATGTAAATGGAAACCTCCTAGAATGTTGTAAACCAATGTGGCTTCTACACCTGAAAATGCTTTTCAACTTAGCATCTACAATATCGGATTTGCCTTATAAAAACAAGCAACAAACGATGAAAAATTAATGAAGTGTCTGTATAATTAAACAAAAATCGATTCAAAGTGGAGGATATGATTATGAAGAAGATCGGATTTATCGGGTTAGGTGTAATGGGAATGGGAATGGCTGCTAATTTATTGCGCAAAGGATTTGAAGTTGTCGTTTATAATCGAACTCCTGGTAAAGCAGAGTCCTTGCTCGCCTTAGGTGCCTCCGAGCTTGAATCACCGGCTGACGTTGCGCGTGCTGCACAAATCGTCATTACAATGATTAGTAATGATGCTGCAATCCGTGAAGTATACTTTGGCGAAAACGGTATTTTTGCAGGTGCTCGCGCAGGCATTACGCTAATTGACAGCAGCACGATATCTCCAACGCTTGCTAAGGAGCTTGCCGCAGCGGCGGATACTATTGGAGCAGTATTCCTAGATGCGCCGGTTACAGGCAGCAAGCCAGCCGCTGAAGGCGGTACACTCGTATTTATGGCTGGCGGCGATCCAGGCAAGATCGAGGAAGTCCAAGACGTTTTGCTCGCTATGGGACGTAAAGTCATTCCAATGGGCCCAAGCGGCAGCGGCTCCATTGCCAAGCTCGCCCACAATACGATTGTTGGCATCAACGTTGTGGCACTTGCAGAAGGCATGGCGATAGCAGCGAGCGGCGGCATTGACGGCAGCTCGTTCGTCGAGCTCGTTCAATCTGGCGGTGCAGCAAGCAGGGCAGCTGAAATGAAGGGACCAAAGCTGCTTGAAGGCAATTACGACGTTCAATTTTCGCTCGAGCTGATGTTAAAGGATCTAAGGTTATCCTCTGCCCTCTCGGACAGTCTGCATGTGCCGACTCCTCTGCTTGAAGCAACGAAGAGCCTATTCCAAATTGGTGATGCAATGGGACTTAGCCAGCTTGACATGTCGAGCGTAGGCCAAGCTTACGAGCAATGGATCGGCCGCAAGCTTAGCGGACGGGATTAATTTAAAAAGGGGTTGTCCGCKTGTATCAATCACTGTGGACAACCCCTTTTTCTTTGAAATACTGCTTAATAATATGGCGAGATCATTAAGTAAACAATTACGCCAGTAAGACTTACATACAGCCAAATCGGCATCGTCCATCTTGCAATTTTACGATGCTTCTCCACTTTCATCTGCAGCCCGCGTACAACCGATATTAGGGCTAGAGGAACGACAACAATCGCTAGCAGGATGTGTGTAATGAGGATGAAGAAATAAATCGAGCGAAGAATGCCTTCTCCTCCGTATTTTGTTGATTCCGTTAGATAATGATACGCTACATAAGAAACTAGGAACAACGTTGTGGAGACAAATGCAGCGCCGATGAACGCACGGTGCATCCGAACATTTTTTCTCATAATCGCCGTTAGCGCTATGCAGAGTGCAATAAAAGTAAAGCAGTTAAAAATCGCATTCAGCAATGGCAAAATCGTTACGTCAAAGTGAATTTCTCCCTCGTATGCCGGCAGAAAAAACAAAACAGCTATCAGCCCGACAAGGACAATTGTTAAGATCGATATGAGCGGTGTATAGTTTCTTTCCTTCATCCAAAAAATCCTCCAGTCATGGAATACGGTGCATATGAATTAACTTTATCCGATTCTACACCTCAAAACAATTCGCTTTGAACAAGTTTTGTCACGAAATAACGAATATTATAAGTCAATGCTGCGAACGGGCAGCAAAAAAAAAAGGCTTCTTCACCGAAGCGAAGAAGCCTTTTTTCAAATTTTGTACTTACTCGTAAATATACGAGCAGCAGTAGTCCGTTACTTCAGCAACCTGAAGCTTAAACTTCGTGTTCGCAGGCACAGTGAATTCGCCTTCGCCTTGAATGTGCAGCCACTCGGTTTCACCAGGCAGAAGCACCTTCAAATCGCCAGCCAAAATTTCCATGATTTCAACGCAGTCTGTTCCAAACTCATAGTCGCCCGGCAGCATGATGCCGAGTGTTTTTTTGGTGCCGTCAGCGAACAATACAGCACGGCTTGTTACTTTACCGTCGAAGTAAACATTTGCCTTCTTGACGATCGATACATTTTCGAATTGAGACATCGTAGACGTAATCTCCCTTATATATCGGATGCTAAAGCTTTGATGATCTGTTGAACAAGCTATTACAGCAATGCTTTCACTTTGCTAACAACGTTTTCGACCGTAAAGCCATACTCTTTGATTACGCGATCGCCAGGTGCTGATGCGCCGAAACGGTCGATAGCAAGAATATCGCCTTGATCTCCTGTGTAACGCTCCCAGCCAAATGGATGAGCCATTTCAATCGCAAGGCGGGCTTTAACTTCAGGAAGAATGACGGAATTTTTGTATTCCTTCGATTGCTTCTCGAACAAATCCCAGCTTGGCATGCTGACAACACGTACTTGAATGCCCTCTTCTGCAAGAGCTTTTTGAGCTGCAACAGCAAGTTGAACCTCGGAGCCCGTTGCAAGAATTTGTGCTTGCGGCTTGCCATCTGCTGCATCTGATACAACGTATGCGCCGCGGCGAAGGTTTTCATGAACACCGTTCACTGTGCCTTCAAGAATTGGCAGGTTTTGGCGAGTAAGCACTAGTGCTACCGGGTTGCCAGTGTTCTCTACAGCATAAGCCCATGCAGCGGAAGTCTCGTTGCCATCAGCTGGACGGATAACCGTTAGATCAGGGATGATGCGGATCGAAGCAAGCTGCTCAATCGGCTCATGTGTAGGACCGTCTTCGCCAACTGCGATACTGTCATGCGTCAGTACATAAACGACAGGCAGCTTCATCAATGCAGCAAGACGAACAGCAGGACGAAGGTAATCTGTGAATACGAAGAACGTACCGCCGAATACTTTCAAACCACTGTGAAGAGCAATACCGTTCATGGCAGCAGCCATACCGAATTCACGTACGCCATAATAAAGATTGCGGCCATCGTAGCTGCCTGGTTTGAACTGCGTCAAACCTTTCAGATGAGTCATTGTTGAGCTTTCAAGGTCAGCCGATCCGCCGAAAATAGTCGGAACGTTTTTCGCAAGACCGTTAAGTGCATTTCCTGAAGCTACACGAGTTGATACCGCGTTGTCCGCAGTTGTGTACACAGGAAGGTCAGCATCCCAGCCCTCAGGCATTGCGCCAGAGATAGCGAGCTCAAACTGAGCTGCAAGCTCAGGGAAAGCTTCTTTATAAGACGCGAAGCTTGCATCCCACTGTGCATTTGCTTGCTCGCCGCTGCTTTTCACATCTGCAAAGTGAGCGCGAACTTCGTCAGGCACGTGGAACTGAAGCTCTTCAGACCAACCGTAAGCTTGTTTCGTCAATTTTGTCTCATCAGCACCAAGCGGTGATCCGTGAGGACCAGCATGTCCGCCTTTGCCGCCTTTGTTCGGGCTGCCATAGCCGATTACTGTTTTTACTTCGATCAAAGTTGGTTTGGATAGATCTGCTTGCGCCTCAGCAACGGCTTTGGACAAAGCATCTAGATCGTTTCCATCTTCTACGCGAAGCACTTGCCAGCCGTAGCCTTCAAAACGTTTTTGAACGCTCTCGGAATAAGAAAGGCTCAATTCGCCATCAAGTGAAATATCGTTGGAATCATATAGAACGACCAATTTGCCGAGCTGCAGGTGGCCTGCGAAGGATGCAGCCTCATGAGAGACGCCTTCCATCAAGTCGCCGTCGCCGCAAATGGAGTATGTGAAGTGGTTAATAAGCTCGTGGCCTTCTTTATTGTAAGTAGCGCCCAGCTGTGCTTCCGCAATTGCCATACCAACCGCCATAGCGATACCTTGTCCAAGTGGACCCGTTGTTGCATCAACGCCAGCCGTGTGGCCAAACTCAGGGTGTCCTGGTGTTAGGGAGCCCCATTGACGGAAGTTTTTCAATTCCTCCATCGGCAGATCATAACCGGAGAGGTGAAGCAAGCTGTAAAGCAGCATCGAGCCATGACCCGCAGACAAAACAAAACGATCACGGTTTACCCAAGTAGGGTTCGATGGATTATGCTTCATATTTTTTGCAAATAATTGATAGCCCATTGGAGCAGCGCCCATTGGCATACCAGGGTGACCTGATTTCGCTTTCTCGATGGAATCGATCGCAAGTGTACGGATCGTATCGATAGAAAGCTGTTCAACCGACTTTTGTGTGACTGACATTACAATTTCCTCCTATGGTCTAAGCTTGTCTAATTTCATCTCGTTATATGGTTTCTAAAAACAACGATACAGCGTCATACCAGTACGCAATAACTTTGAATATTGTATCACTCTGCATGCTCGTTTTCCATCAAAAAAAATAGATAATTCGCATAAAAATACAGTTAGTTGAATACAACAGTTTTATTATTATGCACGATTACACGATCTTCAATATGCCATTTCACAGCTCTTGCGAGAACGACCCGTTCAATTGTCCGACCGATTCTTTTCAAATCATCGACGTTGTCACGGTGGCTGACGCGTTGAACATCCTGCTCGATAATCGGCCCGCCGTCTAATTCTTCTGTTACATAATGCGCTGTCGCGCCGATAATTTTTACACCGCGTGTATAAGCCTGCGCATAAGGCTTGCCTCCAACGAAAGCGGGTAGGAATGAGTGGTGAATATTAATGATCCGATTTGGAAATTGTTCAATGAACTTAGGCGAAATGATTTGCATATAACGCGCCAATACAATGATATCCGCTTTATCTGCAACAACTTCCATCTGTTTGCGCTCGGCTTCTTCTTTTGTAGTCGCTGTAACTGGGATATGGTAATACGGAATGCCAAAGGATTCGACCAGTTCGCGCATATCAGGGTGGTTGCTTATAACCATTGAAATATCGGCATCAAGATCCCCTGCCTTCCACTGCCAAAGCAGCTCTAGCAAGCAGTGATCCTCTTTCGAAACGAATACAGCAAGACGTTTCTTGCGGCTGGCACGGAATGTATGCCATTTCATATCAAACCGATCGGCTACTCTGGTGAAGTCCTCCATGAGAAGTGGAAGCTCCTTGTCCAGATCAACTAGATCAAATTCAAAACGGATGAAAAACATTCCGCCTTCCGGGTCCATCGTATATTGATCCGATTGAACGATGTTAGCCCCGTGCTCATATAAGAAATGAGAAACAGCAGCTACGATGCCCGGGCGGTCCGGACAAGAAATAAGCATGCGCGCACGCCCGCTCTTTCCACCTGCTTCAACGGTTATTTCAGATGGGGTGGATGGTGATGACATGGACTTCAAACTTCCTTTCGCAATGATCTATATGAATTAATGTTAACTTTAATTAAAGTCTAGCAAGCAGCTCTTTGCCGCCAAACCAAGCCGTAATACGCTGATTGATTTGTTCTTCTGTTAGTCCTGCCGGCAAAGCTTCGCCTGCCATTACAAGATCGAACAGACGCTCCATCGGCTCGCGCGGGTCTGCTTTTTTTGCTTTTGCGTCATTTTTTAGCAAATCCCAAGTAGAGAGTACAAAACCTCTGGAATCAATTTCTTGCTTGCCGAAGAAATGATGCAGGCGCTCCACATCTTCAAAGAAGCTTTCACCTAAGCGAGCTCTGCCATTGCCGCTCAGCAAAGCGATCTCCGCTTCATACATAGGACGTTCAGTCTTGTCTTCCTTGCCAATCCAAGGCGTTTCCAGTATAAACGGACGCCCCTTAAGGCCTTCATGTTCAACGATTCTTTGAATGGCATCGTGACCAAGCCAGCCTGCGCCAACTGGAGCATGTCTGTCTTTACCAGCACCGCGTGAGTTCTTGCTGTCGTTCACGTGAACAACGGCAACACGGTTTAATCCAACAACACGATCGAACTGCTCAAGAACCCCGTCCAGATCATGAACAAGGTCGTAACCAGCATCATGCATGTGGCAAGTATCCATACATACAGTTAACCGTTCGTTATCCTGAACTTTGTCAATAATCGCCGCAAGCTCTTCGAAGCTGCGGCCAATTTCTGTGCCTTTGCCTGCCATCGTCTCAAGAGCGATGTTAACATTCGTTTCTTTTGTGCCTGCAAGCACTTCATTCAAGCCTTCAGCTATACGAGCGATGCCATATTCTGCATCCTTGTCCGTATAGGCACCTGGATGAAGAACAATATTACGTACACCGATGTAATCGGTACGGCGAATTTCTTCTTGTAAAAAAGAAACCGCAAGCTCGTACGTAGAATCCTTATATGAGCCAAGATTCACAATATAAGGCGCGTGAACCACAATCTCACTCATACCGGATTGCTCCATAAGCGCTTTTCCTTCTTCAATATATAACGAATCGATCGGCTTCCTTCTTGTATTCTGAGGTGCGCCGGTGTAGATCATAAATGTACTTGAGCCATACGATACTGCTTCTTGTGCTGCAGTGAGCAGCCCCTTGTCCGAAAATGATACATGGGAACCTATTTTCAACATAAATATTACGCCCCTTTCGGTTGATCAAACCTTATTTTACAAGGAATGTCGAAATAAATCTAGGAATACGGTATAATTCATTATTGAGGTGAAAGACACGTATGAAAGTTGCCCCCGACTGGTTTATGTATTTTATCGTTTTTTGGGCGGTCGTCATGGTTGCGGCTATGTCGATTGGCGGATTTTTCATGTTTCGAAAATTTCTCAAGGTGCTTCCGATGCGAGACGGCAAGTCTAAGCTCGATTGGCAAAACTACTGGGTAGATCGCAGTCGCAGCATGTGGAATGATGATTCCAAAAGTTTGCTGGACGAGCTTGTTTCCCCAGTGCCAAGCGCTTTTCGTGATATAGCTAAACATTCTATCGCAGCTAAGATTGGTCAAGTGGCGATCGAACATGGCGCATCATCCGTTACGCGCGAGCATTGTATCGAAGGTTACATACGAGCAACTCCAAAACGTGATTACCGTAGTCTTGTTACTTTTCTTGACCGTCAAGGAATCGACTATACTCCCTATAAGCATCTACTTAATAAATAAGTTTAAGCCGCATCAGTGCGGCTTAAACTTAATTTATATTTAATCGTAAATTAATGACCCCTTATATACATGCTTCATACTCGTATTTTATGGTTATATATAAAAATGTAACCTAATACTCATCTATTTCGTTATTAATTACAGGAGGTGGTTCTCATGATGAACTCATCGAAGCGAAGAAGAAACAAAAAAGCAGCGACAGCAGGAGCCGTTCTTCTAGCTGTTATGCTCGCAACATCCGCATGTGGCGGTGGCAATACTAATGCAGGAAACGAACAGCAAGGCAGTCCAACTGATGGACCAGTTATTACTCAGTTGCCAGAAGATAATGGTGTCATTGATCCTGATCTTTCTTCACCGGAACCGACAGATACTGCAACAAACAACAACGGTACGATCGAGGATCCAGCAGCGCCAAACAAAGTGAATGAAGGTATTTATAGCGGTCTAAGCGACTCGCACTCTATAGAAATAGAAACAGCTGCCGGTGCAATTGCACTTCAAGTAACAGATGACCAAAAAAGCACGTTAGAAGCATTGCCGGACGATGCTAAAGTGAAATTTGAGTATTCGGAAAAAGCCATTGAAGGTGAAGCAACTCTCAAACAAAATTGGTTAGTTAAAATTGAAGAAATAAAGTAATCAATGAAATGAAGTAATGGGTGAATTGAAGGAGCGAACGAGGATGCGGGTTGCGATAGCTGGAGGAACTGGGTTTATCGGAAGGGCGCTTACCAAGGCTTTGCTTGAGAGAAATGATGAARTATGGATTATTTCCAGAACTAGTTCTAAAAATCAATCCAAACGCAACGGGTTTAACCAATTAACTTGGGATGAACTCGAAGCTGCTCCTGCTTTGCTGGAAGGCATAGATGCCATAGTCAATCTCACAGGTGAATCCATTAATCAAAGATGGAATCAAGCTGCCAAGAAGCGTGTCATGGACTCAAGACTAACAGCCGCCGCCCGCATCTCAAAGCTTGTACAATCGCTCGAGCGCAAGCCGCCGCTTGTCATTAATGCATCCGGCATTTCTGCGTATGGCATATCAGCAGACGGTATTTTTGATGAATCAAGCCCGACTAAAGTTACCGATTTCTTATCCGAAGTCGTTCAGAAATGGGAACAGGCCGCAGACAGCATACCAGCTGAGCGGCTTGTTAAGCTTCGTGTGGGCGTTGTTCTAGACAAAAAGGAAGGCGCTTTTCCTTTAATGGCTATGCCTTATCGCTTGTTCGGCGGAGGTAAGATCGGCAGCGGCAAACAATGGCTGTCTTGGATTCATCTCGAGGATATGATTCGGCTAATCCTATTTATTTTGGACAACAACTTTATTGAAGGACCCATAAATGCTTCTTCACCTGAACCTGTAACAAATGATTCATTTGGTCGAGCCATTGGCAAAGCAATGGGCCGGCCTCATTGGTTCCCGGTTCCAGCTTTTGTGATGCGAACATTATTTGGTGAAATGTCCACACTTCTATTAGACGGACAGCGAGCTTTACCAAGCAGAGCGCTTGAAAACGGGTTTGTGTTCCGCTATCCAACGGTAAATAGTGCAATGGAAGAACTTGTAGGACAAGGTTAGCTTCGTTTCTTATTCCGATTTCAGCATATACGCTGGTCCTTGCTCGCCTGCAAGATGGATGACATCTCCTATCGAAAGCTTATAGCTTTTATAAGGGATCATCATTTGTCCATTTAGCAGGCTCCCATTACGGGAACCTAAGTCTTTCGCTTTATATTCACCCGCTAAGATTTCAATTTCCAAATGAAGCCGCGATATACCGCTTGCCCCCTCTGCATAACTCACCTGCTCTCCCGAACGCCCAATTTTAAAGCTTCCTTCTTGTAATTCTATCCTGTTCTCCTGACTCTTCCATCTCCTTTGGAGCCATACTGACGCTTCACTTAAACCCTCCAATGACAGATTATTTCCTAGCAATACTGTTGGTTCTGCTATATGAGAAACAGGATTTGCTGCAACAACATGCAGCGAGGCCGCCGACTGAGACTCGAATAATTCGCTCTGATCCTCTGGCGGTTTAATAGCTGGCGCCTCGACAGAATCATCATTTGCATGAGCACGATTAAGCCCTGGAAATAGTCCAGAGTGGAACGATGACTCTTCTATCATTTTTTCCGATTCGTCGTAGTCTGCTTCGTCATTTGTTTTCTTTTTCCAAACTAGCATAACGACTGCTAGTAACAGCAAGGAAATGCCCGAGCTGATCAATAAGCTCTGCCTACCAGCAGCTTCAAAATAAACAAATCGCCAAACACATGCAAGTGCTACGACAATAATTGCTGTACCGATCCATTTTTTCTTTGTTTCCGGCTCATCCTCTTCCCTATCCAAAGGGTCAGCATACTGTTTTGAATATAATTCATGATCCTTAAACTCTTCCATTATCGGGGCGGAGTATGAACGCAATGAAGGGTTTGGTATTTGAACCCGCCCTTTTTCATCGCTATTCTTCAACTCAGATCGCTGCTGCCAATCTAATAGTGGATTTTTTTGCGTTGGAGCAGGTTTTGCTGCTTGCTGCGTCTCCGGCTTCTCTATTGCATCGTATCGCTGGTTCGATGAAGATGAAGCTTCCCCTATGAGTTCCAACAGCGTCGCCCGCAGCTCTTCAAGAGGCCATCTTTTGCCGAAATGCTGAAGCACACGCTTTAATCCTTCTCCATCAATGCGGTCTACATAAGAGGTGAAACGCACAATTAACGCCAAGAGATCGCCCGCTCCTTTTGTTTGTTCAGCAGTCCCCTCCATTATTGGAATATAAGCAAGCCGTATATCATGAAGCTTCTCTCCAATAAAAATATATTGTTCATCAAGCAGACAGCCCTCTGGCCGCAGCATATAATGCCTGCATTCGAATAATGCATCCGCTACGCCTAATATTAGCGTGTAGTATTGCTCCATCGAGAGCTGCTGTTGCTGCAGCCTGTGCAGAAGCATTCTCATTCCTGAAAGCTTGTATCGGAATGTAACCTTGCTATCGAGCTCGAACCAATCAATAGGCAGCAGATAGGGGATTCGCTCGCTATGAAGCATATGAAGCTCAATTTCATCAAGCTCGCTTCTATACAAGCCGCTCTCTCGATCAATAATCATCTCATGCGACTGATTCATAGCAAAATCAATTCGAAAGCTTTTCATTTCTCAAATTCCCCCTTGTAACATGAAAACTTAGCTGAAAATGGACCATACCGTAACAGCAGCGGGTGCAACCGCTAGCATAAACGGAAACTTTTTGCCTGATTCCGCCCATTGCAGCCACTGAAGCTTTCTATACCCTGCCACTGGCACAACAAATGCGGTTACGTCAGCAGCCATTCTTTTCCCGAATGCACGATTTACAATGATAAGGCAGACACCAATTGCACCAGCGTATAAGATGGCATAAAACATTATCTGCAGCACCAACCATACTCCCACCCAAGCTCCTAATGCGCCAAACAGCTTTACGTCGCCAGCACCTATTCCTCGGGCAAGATGAAGCAGCAGCAAAGGAATAAATCCGGTTAAGGCGCCAACTGCTGCAATTGCAGCTCCTTCCAACCCGCTGATAGCAGTATGATAAATAAATGCAGCGGAGAAAAAAGTCACGGTCAGCCAATTCGGTATAATTTGAGCCTTTAAATCCGTGTAGAGAGCGATCATTAAAAACACTGCAACAACAGCTGTTACAATAAACTCCATGGCGACTCCCCTCCAAGGCGGCTAAGTCTTTCCTTACTTTCTATCGCTGCTCTTCTCAACGACAAAATGCATCGACACTTGATTGTTTTCCTTATCCACCTCTGAAGCTTTAAGCTCCCATGTGCCAGGAGTTGTATTTCCGGATACATGCCAGGTCCATTTGATATAGCCATCTGCATCGGCAACTGCTTCACCAAGATGTTTCGCTTTGCTTGAGCCGCTTTTATAAGTAACACCCAAAGAAATCGCAGCACCCGGCAGCGTTTTTACTGTAACGGTAGCTTTCTTGCCAGGTCGGAGCGGATTTGGCTCAATAGAAACGATTTGTATCGGAATGTTTTCTTGATCATTTTTGTTTTCACCATATCTTGCTGGTGCGG
>NZ_JBFRDK010000137.1:0-16683 GCF_052113545.1 Paenibacillus sp. TAF43_2 | reverse complement strand
ACTCTATCCTTATCATATCCGAAGTTTAGAAGAGGCACAAAGGAGAATTGAAGAATATTTGCATTTCAATAATAACGAGCGACCGCAGAGAAAACTAAAAAAACTGACGCCTGTTGCTTACTGGTATTATCCCCTTTAAGTAGACACTCAAAAAAAACCTCATGTTATCATGAAGGAAAGAGTGAACTTGGAGGGGATTTTTCTATGGCTAAAAAGGGACAAACATTTAAGCAATATACAGAAGAATTTAAGCTGGCTGCGGTACAAGAGTATATGAAGGGATCATCCAGCTATAAGAAAGTGGCTGAAAAGTTTGAAATTAGAAACTGTAGCCAATTGAAGGTATGGGTGAAGAAATGGCAAAACGGAGAGGCTTTTGACGTGCGCGCAGATAAGATACCTAACCCTCTTACAGGACGTCCTCGCACGATCTTCAGTACCGTTGAGGAAGAACGAGATTATCTGAAAGCGCAGGTAGATTACTTAAAAAAGCGTTATCCAAATCTAGTAAAGGAGAAGCACCAGGTCAGCGAGACAACTATGATATAGTCGAAGAACTACGCCGTCTGCATGGCATTACACGCCTGTTAGCCCTTGCAGGAATACCAAGAGCCAGCTATTACAAATAGCGATCCACGCAGCCTCAGCGTGATGACAGACAAGACCGAGATCATGAGATTAAAGAGCACATGATGGCCATCCATTTCACACACCCTTACTTCGGGTACCCACGTATGAAGATAGCCTTACGGGAGGCAGGATACATCGTTAATCACAAGAAGGTATGGCGACTTATGAAGRCACTGTCCATTCAATCTGTTATTCGAAGGAAGCGAAGACAGTCTAATTACACGCCCTCGGTCGTGTTCCCGAACCGTCTTAAACGCGAATTCCATGCCACAGCACCTTCACAAAAAATGGTCACGGATATTACCTACATTTCCGACGGCACGAACTTCCACTACCTCTCTGTCATTCAAGATTTATTCAACAATGAGGTTGTCGCTTGGCAGTTGTCTTCGCGCAACGATGTGCAACTCGTGCTGGATACCGTTGAAGAGTGGACAAGAAAAAGAGACGTTTCAGAAGCCGTTCTCCACTCGGATCAAGGCTTCCAATATACGTCTCAGGCATACAACACGCGCTTAGAAGCATTCGGCGTTAAAGGCAGCCACTCTCGCAAAGCAACCTGCCTAGATAACGCATGCATCGAATCCTTTTTTTCGCATCTCAAGACAGAGAAGTTGTATCTCCAACAGTGTAAATCAGGAACGGAAATTCGGCAAGCTGTGGAAGAGTACATTTACTTTTATAACTACCAGCGGTATCAATCTAAACTGAAGCAGCGCGCACCAATTGAATATCGGTGCGCGCTGACAGCATAGCTTTTTATAACTGTCTACTTGACAGGGGTATGACCATACAGACGTCAGCTTTCTACCTAGGTGCTTTTTGCAATGTCTACAAATAGGGGTCTTGACCAGAATGAAACGGAAGGTGGCGGGGGCTTTTTTGGTTATTAAAAATCCAGTGTTTTTCGAGTCCTGCGAGATGTTTTCCTTGTATTGAAAATTGGTATTCCATGAGTCTGAAAAATCAATAATTACTACGCTTATCCCCCTTGTTCTCTCCACCTCCTCCGCGCAAATAGAGGTCAGAAGCGCTGCCACTATTTAAAACAAAGTAAGAACTAAAGTACAACGATATAAAAATTCAGATAGTCAAAAATTTACTTGCCCAAAGTCAGTATCGCTCCTTTGATTTGTCCTTGTTTGCTCTATAGTGGAATGATTACTGTTGTATATTTCAGTATTACACGCGTTTTAAGTTACTAGTGTTTAAGTTCCTTGGATTTTAAATTACTAAAAATTTAAGTTACTAGCACAGCGTTCTAAAGGACTAATTTGGAGTGAGAAAATATGGGGATTAACAATGATAGATTAATAGAGAAACGGCCTGCTAATGTTTGGACTGAGGCATTTCCAATCGGCAATGGACGCTTGGGCGGCATGGTATTCGGTGGAATTCAATCCGAGAGAATTCAATTAAATGAAGACTCCATCTGGTATGGAGGACCGATGGGGAATGATAATCCAGCATCCATTGGAAAGCTGCTGGAAATTAGAAGCTTATTGCTGGAAGGAGAACCGCAGGAAGCAGAAAGATTAGCGTTGCTGCATATGACCAATGCGCCGCATTATTTTGGCCCGTATCAGCCGCTTGGTGATTTAACCATTAAGATGGAAGGTCATCACAACGCTTCGGATTATCAGCGTGAGTTGAATCTTCATTCTGGAATCAACTTTATTGAGTATAAGTCTGAGTCAATTCATTATCGGCGGGAAGTCTTCTCGAGCGCAGCAGACCAAGTATTAATTATCCGTCTGACTGCATCGCAGCAGGCTGCTCTTACTTTAACTGCCCGTTTGAGTCGAAGGACATTCGAGGGGGAAGTTGGCAGTGAGGCAGAGGGTACTTTGACAATGAAAGGACAATGTGGGCCAGGTGGCGTTCATTACGCAGCTGTATTACGAGCAGTTGTGGATGGGGGCGAGATACAGACGGTTGGGAACTATTTGGATATCCGTCATGCGAGTGCAGTTACTTTAATAGTAGCGGCACAGACCTCGTTTAGGTGCATTGATCCGTGCATGGAGGCGCTCAAACAGGTGGAGCAGGCAGCTTCTTTGCCATATGCAGAGCTTAGGAATAGACATGTTCAAAACCATAGTCATTTATTCGATAGAGTTTCACTAACGTTAGGCTCTGCTGATGAGAATAATCTTGAGCTTGAACAAAAAACTACCTCTGAGCGGCTGCTGCATTATCAGCAGGGTCATACAGATGTAGGTCTTGAAGCGTTGTTCTATCATTATGGACGTTATTTGCTAATGGCAAGCTCAAGACCCGGCAGCCTGCCGGCTAATTTACAGGGAATATGGAATGAAAGCTTCACAGCTCCTTGGGAATCTGACTTCCATCTGAATATCAATTTGCAGATGAATTACTGGATCGCGGAAGCGGGCAATTTGGCTGAATGTCATGAGCCGCTGTTCGACCTCATCGATCGGCTGGTGGTTAACGGACGAGAAACGGCATGCAAATTATACGGTGCAAGAGGTTTTGTAGCACATTCTGTAACCAATCTGTGGGCGGAAACAGGGATATTTTGCGCGTGGGCGCCAGCAATTTTTTGGCCATCAGGAGGTGCGTGGCTTGCCCTTCATTTATGGGAGCATTACAGATACAACGGCAACGTATCGTTTCTACGTGAACGAGCCTATCCGGTGCTGAAGGAGGCTTCGCTTTTTTTCCTCGATTATCTAATCGAAGATGACAAAGGCAGGCTTATAACCGCGCCGTCCCTTTCTCCAGAGAACAGTTATGTATCAGAAAGCGGCGCAATCGGGTCGTTATGCGTTGGTCCTTCGATGGATTCTCAGATACTTTATGCATTATTTACCGCCTGTATAGAGTCAGCAAAAATTGTTGATCTTGATCCATTGCTTCAAGTGGAATGGATGGAAGCTCGGAGCAGACTCCCTAAGCCGGAGATTGGCCAGTACGGTCAGATTATGGAATGGGCTGTCGACTATGAGGAAGCTGAGCCTGGACACCGCCACATTTCACATCTATTTGCTCTTAATCCGGGGGAGCAAATATTGGCTCATCGAATGCCGGATTTAGGAGAAGGCGCACGGCGTACCCTCGAGCGGAGATTGGCGCATGGAGGCGGACATACAGGATGGAGTCAGGCCTGGATTGCGAATTTTTGGGCGAGGTTAGGTGATCGCGATAAATCCCATAACAGCTTGCAAGATTTGTTGCGTAAAGCCGTTCATCCTAATTTATTCGGAGATCATCCGCCATTTCAGATTGACGCTAATTTTGGAGGGGCAGCGGCAATTCAAGAAATGCTGCTGCAATCGCACGGAGGCGAGCTGCTTTTGCTGCCCGCACTTCCTCCCGCATGGACATCCGGCCGTATTACAGGCTTGCGGGCAAGGGGCGGGTTCACGGTTGATATCGAATGGTTGGATGGAAAGCTGATGGAAGCCAAGATTCGTACTGAGATCGGCGGGAAGCTTGCTATTTATAGCAAGGTACAGCTTGGAATTCGTGATTTGGCAAATAAACTTATAATGGCTGAATGGACGGATTGCACCTATAAATTTGTGATGCCACCCGAAACCATGTATGTTGTTAAGCCGGCAACAGAGTGACACTTATAATTGGTAGACGGAGTCTCCATACATATGAGACTAACATAAATAAAGAGGTTACCAACGTCTTAAACGAGGCGTGGGAAACCTCTTTTTGTATTTTAATCATGGATCATACGAAGTTCTTGAAAAAAGTCAAAATAATGCACGTTCCAGCAAAAATTCATTCTCATTAGACGATCATTCTTTCGTTATGATTGAGCGTAACTAATAAATTGCTGAATGAAGGGGGCCTTGCATCGTGTGGAAAACGGCTATTGATGATGCTATTGCAAAGACGCTAAAAAATATAGAAAGATTTGAGGGGAAATTCCCTCATGTCAGCAGCAATGGAACCTATGAATTGAATGAAAATAATGATTGGACCAATGGCTTTTGGAGCGGGATGCTGTGGTTATGCTACGAATATACACTAGACGAACGGTTTCGGAATGCAGCGGATCAGACGGTTACAAGTTTTCATCAACGTTTGAAGGATCACGTTGTGCTAGATCATCATGATATCGGTTTTTTATACTCCCTATCCTCCAAAGCACAATGGATCGTGGAGAAGAATGAAGCAGCTCGACAATTAACGCTGCAAGCAGCTGATTTGCTTATGAACCGGTGGTGTGAATCTGGCGGCTATATTCAAGCTTGGGGACAAATGGGAGATGCTAAAGAAGGCGGCCGGATCATCATCGATTGTCTGTTAAATCTTCCACTGTTGTATTGGGCGAGCGAACAGACAGGAAATCCATCCTATATGGAAGCAGCTCGTATACAAGCAGAAAAATCAAGGCGTTATCTCGTAAGAGGGGATGACAGCTCCTATCATACGTTCTTCTTTCAGCCAGAAACGGGTGAACCGATCGGTGGGGCGACGCATCAAGGGTATACGAATGGTTCAACTTGGACAAGGGGACAAGCGTGGGGGGTATATGGATTCGCACTCTCTTATCGCTACACGAAGGATAAAAAGTTCCTCGAAGCTTCAAAGCGACTTGCCCGTTATTTCCTTGAGCATTTGCCAGACGACCATGTAGCCTACTGGGACTTCAATGCTCCCATTGAGAGAGATACCTACAGAGACAGCTCGGCCTCTGCGATTGTAGCTGCGGGATTATTAGAGCTCCTATCCCTCATGGAGCAGCAAGACACTGAACGTCTTTATTTCCAAGAACATCTTGAGAAATCAATGACCTCACTCGTTCAGAAATACGCGACGATTGGGGAAGAAGACGCTGAAGGACTGCTTAAGCATGGATCATATTATGTGCACGGAGGATTGTCGCCAGATGACTATATGATCTGGGGAGATTATTACTATCTGGAAGCGCTGATGAGGCTTGAGAAGGGTATCGGAGGTTATTGGTATGAAGGCAAATAACCAAGCTCAGTATGAAGAGCGCCTATTTAACCTATTAAACCTAGATTATGAAGGGTTAGAAGTGGTAAAGAAGGCCATCCTTCAGAATCGGCTTGATGATGCATTTGCGGTGCTAAAGCAATATTTTATAGAGCGAACTTCTCCTAGAATGTATTTGCAAAAGAAAGAAATACAACAGGTTTGCGACTACGTCAATGTACATTGCTCAGAAGAAGTGCAGGATGTGCTGCAAACAGCTGATGAGGTCGTATCGCAAACCTTCCTATTCCGCTTTCAGTGGGATATGGAACGTACCCGTGTTCCTGTAAGCTTTGATCGGCTAATAGATTGGAATCACATTCAAGGTAGTGATGTGGAATGGGCCTACATGCTTAATCGACACCGTTACTGGATTGCACTTGGACAAGCTTATCAGCTTACTGGAGATGAGAAATACGCGAGCACCTTCTGTCTACAATTAGAGGATTGGATTGATCGAAATCCTGTTCCTTCGGCGCAGACTAGGAATACGTTAACTTGGCGCTCTATTGAGGCGGGGCTGCGCTGCAGCAACTGGATCAAGGCACTGCCTTATTTAATTGAAAGCCAAGTTATGACGCCGCATCTATTTGCAAAGATGTTAGTCTCCCTCCATGAGCATGCGGAATATTTAGCTTCATCATTCACAGGCTGGAGTAATATTAGCAACTGGGGAGTTATTGAGACAAGTGGATTATTCCAAATGTCCGTATTCGTTCCAGAATTTAAGCGAACACTTCACTGGCAGCAGTTAACGGCTGAGAGGCTGAGAGAAACGTCACGACTGCAAGTGATGAAGGACGGCATTCACTGGGAGCAGTCCCCTACATATCATCATGAGGTGCTGAACTGCTTCCTAGACATTATGACTCTGGCTCAAAAAAATAAAATGATCATGGAAGCTAGTTTTACTCATTCGGTAAAGAGCATGGCTGCTGCCTCTCTCTACTGGGCAAGACCGGATCATAGACAGGTGATGCTTGGTGATAGCGATAATAATGATATTCGGTCAGTTATGACGGCTGCTGCGATTATTTTCAAAGATCCCGTGTTTCGGTTTGCTGGATGGGAGAAGGCCGATTTTGATCAAGCTTGGAACTTCGGGCCTGAAGGTATTGGCTATTATGAAGATTGCCCCGTTCAAATACCGCCGCAGCAATCTTATGCGTTTGAACACTCAGGGCATTATGTGATGCGCTCTGACTGGGAAGAACAAGCGTTGTATCTCTATTTCCGCTGTGGTCCTCTTGGAGGAGGACATGGGCACGCGGATATGCTTCATATCGATATTCATGCGTACGGCAAGGATCTGCTTACGGATCTAGGGAGATACAACTACTCTGATCATACGCCGCTGCGGAAGCAGCTTAAACATTGCAGCTCCCATAATACAACGGTAGTTGATGATACTGAATTTACGGAAGTTATCGATACATGGCAATTTAGGCGAATAGCTTCAAGAACAGGCACGGAGTGGATTTCGGAGCCGAATTTTGATTACGTTAGCGGGACTCATGATGGATACATTCATTTGGATGATCCTGTCTACCCAAGCAGGAGCATCATCTTTGTAAAACCGTATTTTTGGCTTGTGGTGGATTGCTTTAAAAGCCAGAATGAACATACGTTTAAGCAGTTTTTTCACTTTGCTCCTGGACAACTGAGCTTATCGCAGGAGACAGGTATTTGTCGCACTACAAATGAGAATGATGCAAATCTTTGCATTATTCCGATCCAGACTGCTGGACTTAAGGCTGAGCAGAGCGAGGGTGTTATTTCTTATGAATATAACCTAGTGGAGCCTAACCAATATGTGACCTACGAGAGAACTGGTTCAGGTACGACATCGATGATGCAGGTTCTTTACCCTTTACGCGCGGGAGAAACAAGCATTCCTATCGTTGAAAAAGTTCCAGTCTACCTATATACTGGTGAGTTGGCAGAGGATAAGAGCGTAGAAGCATGCCGAATTGTGATTCCGCATTCAACAGAGCAATATATCATTGTTGTATGCCATAGGGCTCCATCCTCTCATATTGATTCATACATGGTTGACGGCACACAAATTTTTGGCGAAGTGGTGTTGATATCCTTGAAAGAAAAGGTCAAGGAGATTACCGTTATAAAATAAAGCCTGAAATGCGAAAAAAGCGATAAGCAACCCTGCTGCAATAGTCATGAAAGCAACTTGAAAGAGGCGCGGTAAATATGTCTAGGTTGAGCTATTATCAAAAAATTCAGCTGTCATTTCTCCTATTTATTATTGTTCCTATCATTACTGTATCTGTCATCTCATTTGTGCTCATTAAAGAGACAATGGTTGAGAAGCTTCAACTGAGCAATGACAACTTCTTGAATGTCATGATCGAAGAGATCGGAACAACGATTGATGATGTTATATTTGCATCGCATTTCATCGTTAATGATACGAATGTCCGGTCAGATTTGAAAAAATTCGCGGATACAGAACGGTTGAATACGTATGCGGATTACACAAATTTTACGAACATAAAGGGAGTATTTTCTCTCATTACATCGAAACCCTTAAATAATAACATTCGAATGTATTTGGTCAATAGAAAAGGCTTTATTATTTCTTCGAATGAGGATGATTTGAATTTAGTTAATAGAAACCTAGACGATTTATATGAAAAAATTGATCTCAAAAGGCCTGAAACCCTGCAACGGCTCGGTATGGTAAAAGAAGAGTCCGATAAGGAAGGGACCTATTATATGGCAAGAGTGATTCATGATAATGATGACAAACGCTATCTATCGGTTCTGATTATTGGTATTTCAGAGTCATACTTTGAGAAAGTGCTAAAGCCCATTGAGTTTGGTAAAGTAGCGCTATTTGATGCAGAGGGAACTCTTATTGCTGGTAGCACGGAGCTTCTGTCGCACGATGCAGCAGCAAGCAGAGATATTCTCCGTTCTGAAGTCACGTTAGACAAAACGGACTGGACGCTTGTTTATGAAGCGAACAAGGAAACCTTTACGGGGGAAATTTCAAGAACCTTCTATTTGGGTATTGGAGGCGTTATTTTCCTCTTTATTATTTTTTCCATATCTTCTATGTTTATTGCAAGGAGATTGCACAGGCCTATTCAAAAATTGCAGCGTGCAGTCAGGCAATTTGGGATGGGAAACCTTGATGTGAAGCTTGAAGTGAAAGGCAAAGACGATATCGCTGAGCTAGGTCATTCGTTGAACACGATGATGGAGCAGCTCAAGGGGCTTATCCATGATATTGAGCATGAACAGGAGCTGAAGAGAGTCATGGAGCTCGAGGCTTTGTTCATGCAAATTCGGCCGCATTTTCTAATTAATACATTGAACTCTATCAAATGCAGTCTCATCCTGCACAAGGATCTTCTGCATAGCAAAAGCATCGATTCATTAATGAGCTTGCYCAGAGCCTATCTGAAGGTAAATGAACCGACCTCATTGAAGGATGAGTGCGTGCTGCTCGGGCATTACATCGATATTATGAAGATCAGAAATGAAATGGTTCTTGAGCTTACGGTTGAGCTTGAACCAGGGCTGGAACAATTATTAATTCCGAAGCTGATGCTGCAGCCTTTAATTGAAAATGCGATTGTACATGGTTTGGTAGACAATCCTGCTGCCAAAATTTCGATCCAAGCTAGAAGAGTAGAGAACGGAATAATCATTGAAATAGAGGATAACGGAAGCGGAATAGAGGAAGAACATTTAGCTGTACTGAACCATCATCTGCATTCCGTCGGCAAAGAGCAGTCCTCTTCTTATCAAAGGGTCGGCTTGATTAATGTGATTCAAAGGTCAAGATTAACATTTGGTCAAGCGGCGGCGTTAGCTCTATATGAAAATGCACAGGGCGGGGTAACAGCCTTCCTTCATCTTCCTGTTATTGAACGACATGTTTATTCTTCGGAGGGGTGAAACGGTGATGTATAAAGTCATGTTAATTGATGATGACGTCCCTATGATTCGGGTTTTGCAGCAAATGATCGATTGGGAGTCACTCCAGCTGCATGTAGTGGGGGCTACCTATTCAAGTGCAAAGGCATTGCATATGTTTGAAGAAACGTCGCCTGATATCGTCATCACTGACATTGGACTGCCGCAAAAAAGCGGTATCGAGCTAGCAGCTATTTTCCGCCGGATGAAACCGGATATTAGAGTCATATTTTTGACGTGCCACGAGGATTTTCATTACGCACAGCAGGCAGTAAAGCTGAATGCCGATGATTATCTTCTTAAAGATCAATTAACGGCGGAGCAGCTTGAGCAAAGCTTAGGAAAATCCATACAATTGCTCAAAATGAAAGTCCCAAAGATCGACAATGAAGTATCGAACTATAACAGTGAGCTGTTCAAGCAAGGCTTGTTTCAAAGAGTCATTGATGGTGTTAATCCCACATCAACTGTGGGGTATGCAGCTCAGCTAGGCATCTCATGGGGATACCCCTTCTTTATGATGGGTGTCGTCCATATCAATTTCTCAACTTACGAATCGCTTTACGTTCAGAACAATATTTCGTTAATTTTTTATGCGATTCACAATATTGCGGTGGAGCTGTCTGGTTCGTATGATGGAATAACACCATTTTTGGAAAAAGACAATTTAGTTATTTTGTATAATTACCGAAATAATTTGGCGAACAATGCTTATCCTTATTTTCAAAAGTATATGCAGGAGCTGCAGGCTCTTTGTCTACAGTTTCTGAAATTGCAGCTTAATATAGTCACCGTGACAGATAAGATGGAGCTGCAATCCATTGGAGCCGTCTATCAGCAGGTGATTCAATATAAAAATGAGTTTTACAAAAGCAGTGAGTTTACGGTTGCGAATATGAATGTTTTCTTGCAGAACATGTTTTTATCTTATCCGCTAGGTTTTCTAGATTGTTATAAATCAGATATTGAGCGCGCGATTATGAAAGGCGACTTTGACAGTATCCATAATATCGTCGCTAATATTGGAAAAAATGCAGAGGAGAATAGAGTCGAGCCAAGTGAGTTGGTTCAAGATTTATCAACACTCATTCGCAGCATTGATTTAATGTTCTCAAGATGGAAGTCGGATGAGGGGATTTATATATACCTGTCTTCTGCAAGGACTTTGCTCGATGTAACAGGACTGATTGAGAGAAAGCTTATTCACATTGCGAAAAACCGGCAGAAGGGATTAGAACCTGTGATCCAGGAGCCAAAACTGCAGGTGATTCAACAATATTTAGATAAAAATTTATCCGAAAATATTACCTCAATTGACATGGCGCGTCATTTGTATTTGAATTCAAGCTACTTCTCCCGCTATTTCAAACGACTGACGGGTGTGAATTTCACGGATTTTGTCCACCAGTATAAAATGAAAATTGCTGCTAAAATGCTGAAAACGTCCAACCAAAGCATCGAATCTTTAGCTATGGGACTGGGATATTCGGATAGAACTTATTTTTCAAAAGTGTTCAAGAAGTATATAGGCATGACTCCAAGTGAATATAAAGCCAATTATACGATTAACACTTATGTAAGATGAATAGACTGCAGTCATAATCGAAACCTGTCCTCCGATAAAGCCGGGTTACAGGTTTTTTTGTCGTTCCCATTGTTCATAACTCTTAAGGTGTTTTCGCCGAATGTAACCCATTTGGAAAGTCAAAATATTGCTCCTACGAAGTCATAATCCATCGTTCTTGTCCTATGGATTTCTATTATCATTAGTATCAACTTAATAAATGTTGAGGTGATACGAAATGGAAGCTGCTAAACCAATCACAAACCCTGAAATTCTACAGAAGCCAAGAAAATTTTGGACTCCGAGGCGTAAAGAAGCATTAATCGGCTGGCTGTTTCTTGCCCCAGAAATCATAGGTATGTTATTGCTGAATGTATTTGCACTTGGGTTTTCTCTTTATTTGARCTTTACTTCGTGGGACCTGTTATCAGGCCTAGGGGGCATTAAGTTTAACGGTATCGACAATTATATTAAAATGTTTCATGATCCAACGATCATTAAAGCGTTGAAAAACAATCTGCTTTATACCGTGCTAACGGTGCCGGTTCCAATTGCTATATCGCTGGTACTCGCTGTTCTCATTCACAATAAGGTGTTTTGGAAGGATTACTTTAAGGTTGTGTTTTTCATTCCCTATATTTCATCCATTATTGCTGTAGCGGCAGTGTGGAGCGCATTGTTCCATCCTTCACTAGGACCGATTAATCAGTTTTTGATGGATCTAGGCGTTTCCAACCCGCCTAAGTGGCTGGTGGACCCAAAAACTTCACTTATCGCCATTGCGATCATCACTTCTTGGGCAGGGCTTGGTTATACGATTATTATTTATTTGGCCGGTCTTACAAGTATTTCGAATGAACTATATGAAGCGGCGGATATCGACGGTGCGACTTCAATGACCAAGTTTCTCAAAATCACGGTTCCATTGCTTCGTCCGACAACGTTCTTCTTGTTTATTACGATGTTGATTGGTTCTTTTAAAGTATTTGATATTATCTCTTATTTGACAGCTGGGGGACCAGACAATTCTTCTACAGTCATCGTATTCCGGATTTATGAGGAAGGATTCGTGAATTATAACATGGGGTACGCGGCTTCAATCTCATGGCTGCTATTTGCGATTATTGCTGTCATTACTGCGGTTACCTGGAAATTCAGAAATGAAGAATCATTATAAGGGGGAGGGGTCAGCTTGCTTATCATAAGAAAAAATATATCAAAAATAATTGTTACCATTATCATGGGTGCCATATCTATTTTCTTCTTAGTTCCATTCATATGGATGATTTCATCAGCGTTTAAATTTGAAAAGGATGTTATGCGTTTTCCCATTGAGTGGATTCCTAAAAATATTAATGTGTTGTACAATTTTAAAGCAGTTTGGATGGGAAATGTAAACTTTCTTCATATTTATTTCAACTCTATTAAAATAGCTTTAATAGTCACATGTCTCACATTGCTCTTTTCCACTATGGCAGCTTTTGCATTTACCAAACTCCGGTTTAGAGGAAGAGGCCTTGTATTTATGGCTTTGATTTCGTTCATGATTATACCGGATCAGGCCACTCTAATTCCTCGGTTTATGCTGGTTCGCTGGCTGGGTATTTATGATAGTCACTTTGCGCTTATTTTTATGGGGATGTTTTCTATTTATTTCACATTCCTGCTTCGTCAGTTCATGGCGGGCATCAGCGATGAGTATATGGAAGCTGCGAGAATTGATGGAGCTGGCCATTTAAGGATTTTCCGCTCGATTATCATTCCGCTTTGCCAACCGGTGCTTGCTACCGTCGCTATTATAAAGTTCATATGGTCATGGAATGATTATCAGAATCCGCTTATTTTCCTGCAATCCAAAGATTTGTATACGATCCCGCTTGGTATGAGCCTGTTCAGGGATGATTATACAACGAATGATGCCATTATGATGATGGCCGCGCTGTCAGCTATTATCCCTTTATTAATTATATTTATTATATTGCAGAAGCAAGTCATTAACGGAATTGCCCTTGGCGGAGTCAAAGGGTGATATTTGAAAAAAAGTCAAAAAAGTAATCATTTTACCTCAAAATTATACTCTTCTATGAATCGTCCAATCTTTATACTGATGATGAAAGAAGATGAGTCAGCTATTAAATAGGGGGGCAAAAAAATGAATCATAAGGGTAAACGCAAGTTTTTAGTTTCGATCTGTCTTTTGTTAGCGGCTTTTGCAGTGCTAAGCGCATGTGGAGGTAATTCTAATTCGCCTAAAAGCTCAAACGCTGCCGGGTCTGAGGGTACGGCGGACAAGCAAGTGACTATTAAGTATTACAATTTTGACAGTGCAGCTCAAGAGGTTGGTACAAAAGCTATGCTGCAAGAATTTGAGAAAGAAAATCCGGATATTAAAGTTGAGCATGTCATCCTTGTTCCGGGTAATTCCTTGGAAATGTTGAAAAAGCTTGATTTTCTAATCTCTTCGGGTGAAGCGGTCGACGTCGTAAACGTTCCGAGCGCGTCAGCGGTTATCGAAAGAGCAACTAGAGGCGCGCTAGCTCCGCTGGATGAATATTATGCTGCCAATAATCTTGTTGCTGCGGATGAATATTTTGTTAATCCAAAAGTGGGCGACAAAACTTACGGCATGCAGATGTCTACAGGTTACCAGTTCATTCTATTGAATAAGGATGCCCTAGATGCAGCAGGCTTGCCAGTGCCGACATACGGTTGGACATGGGATGACTTCCGTGATTATTCCAAGAAGCTGACCAAAGGCGAAGGCGTGGATAAACAGTACGGTTCGTACTTCCATACATGGGAATTGTATATGAATGCTCCAGCCCAAACGGTGATGAAAGATCCTTTCCGTTATGATGATGGAACGACGATCTTGGCTGATCCAACTTATAAATACTTCTTCCAGCTGCGCAAAGACATGGAAACGGTTGATAAATCGGCTAAGCCTTATGCGGATGTTCTTGCATCGAAGCTTAACTATCGTACTGAATTTTTCAGTGAAAGTGCTGCGATGATTCTTTCCGGAAGCTTTATGATTCCTGACCCAGGAAATACGGAGCAATATCCGCATGATTTCAAAACGGCATTTGCTCCAGTTCCGCTTCCTCCTGCGAATGCGCAGCCAAAAGATTATGAAGGCGGCAAGTACTTTGTAGGTGGCGGACATCTAGTAATGGGTGCGACTTCCAAGCATAAAGAAGCTTCATTCAAATTAATGCGCTTTATGACAACGACGGATTCGGAATCAAGAAATGAATTCTCTGGCTGGAAAAAATCAGACCAAAACGTCGTACTTGATCGCTTGATCGGTGCAAACGCTGATAAATATGATGTTGAATCGCTTAAAAACACATTATTTGGCCCTGAAATTAAATATTTGGATGCTTCACAAGTGGTAACGACAAGTACTGCTGATTTGACGAAAGTTATCGGAGATGGCTTTAGCAAGTTCATGCTTAGCAGCGATTCCATTGACGATGTACAAGCATGGATGGTAAAAGAAGCGACGAGAATCATTGATGAGAAAGAAACAAAATAAAGTTAAGTGAACTGAAACCGAAATTGAGGAGCTTTGAGCAGTCTAGACATGGCTGCTGCAAAGCTCCTTTTTCTTGTGTCGGATCGATGGCAACTTAGGAGTGCAAGGAAAGGGAGATGCAGCATGGCTAACTTATCATCATCATTATCAGTGCCAACCGAGCAGCAGCGTCGTTGGCAGGATCTTGAACTCGGAATGTTTTGTCACTTTGGAATGAATACGTTTTGTGATCAGGAATGGGGCGATGGGAATGACTCGCCTTCTTTATTTAATCCGGACCAGCTTGATGCCCGCCAGTGGGTGCGTACGGCAAAGGCTGCTGGATTCAGATACTTCGTCCTTACGGCAAAACATCATGACGGCTTCTGTCTTTGGCCGACCGCTACGACAGATTATTCGGTTGCCTCTAGTCCTTGGAGAGAGGGCAAAGGCGATATCGTAAGGGATTGTGCAGATGCCTGCCGGGAAGAAGGAATTGGCTTTGGCCTTTATTTATCTCCTTGGGATAGACATGAACCGTGTTATTCCGATCCAAAAGCTTATGATCTCTTCTACGCTAGTCAGCTGGAGGAATTGCTAACGGGTTATGGTCCACTCGTTGAGATCTGGTTCGATGGAGCGGGCTCCGAAGGAAGAGAGTACGACTGGAAACGAATCATGAACCTAATCAAGCAGCATCAGCCCGATGCCATGGTGTTTAATATGGGTGCGCCGACGATCCGATGGGTAGGAAATGAGGATGGTCTTGCCCCTTATCCTTGCTGGAATACAGCCGAATCTGCTCGGGTAAGCATGTTTAGTGAAGGGGAACTGAAATGGCTGCCTGAAACACCTCGATGGGTACCGGCAGAATGCGATGTCCCTATTCGGAAGGACCGATGGTTCTGGCATCCTGAGGAGGAGCATCTGCTGCTTTCCTTGGAGCAATTAATGGACATCTATTATCGGTCGGTTGGTCATGGTGCAACACTGCTATTGAATGTAACGCCAGATAATCGTGGACTTATCCCGGAGGCAGATGTGAACCGCGTTATTTCATTTGGAAACGAAGTTCGTCGCAGGTTTGATCATTCACTTGCCGAGCTGTTTGGCGAGGGAGAGGTTATCGAGCTTGTGCTGCCTCGGAAACTTATCATCGACCATATCATTACGATGGAAGATATCGCTTACGGAGAACGGGTACGGGACTATAAGATTGAGGTTCAAGCCGGCAATGAATGGATAGAAATGATCCGTGGGAGCGCAATTGGGCACAAAAAAATAGATGTCTTCCAACCAATTTCCACGGACAGAATACGTTTAACTGTACTTGAGTCGGTAGAGCGGCCAATAATAAGACGTTTTGCCGTGTTTAATAGTCATTAGATTCGTTGTTGACAATGGAAACTATAAAGAATGGGAGAGGAAACCATGAGTCAATTGGAGATTAGAGATGGGCAGTATTACTTGCATGGGGAGCCTTACCGTATCGTGTCGGGTGCCATACACTATTTCCGTGTCGTGCCAGAGTATTGGATGGATCGTTTGCAGAAATTGCAGGCATGTGGATTTAATACAGTAGAAACTTACGTTGCTTGGAATGTGCATGAGCCGCAGGAAGGTCAATTCCAATTTGAAGGAATGGCTGACATCGTCCATTTTATTGAGCTTGCGGGACAAATGGGCTTGAACGTGATTGTTCGTCCGRGCCCATTTATTTGTGCGGAGTGGGAATTTGGGGGATTGCCGGCATGGCTATTGAAAGAGAGTGATATGCAGCTTCGCTGCTCGGATAGTGCCTATTTGGCGAAGGTAGATCACTATTACGATGTATTAATTCCTAAGCTTGTTCCACTGCTCTCAACGAAGGGTGGCCCGATTCTTGCGGTGCAGGTGGAAAATGAATATGGCAGCTACGGCAATGATACCTCCTATTTGACCTATATTCGTGATGGGCTTGTACAAAGAGGGATAGACGTGCTGCTCTTCACTTCTGACGGACCTACTGACGAGATGCTGCTCGGCGGCACGATAGTGGATGTTCATGCAA
>NZ_JBFRDK010000136.1:0-16951 GCF_052113545.1 Paenibacillus sp. TAF43_2 | reverse complement strand
GGGTATTTCAAATCCCAGCAAGCGGAGCTTGGGCAGTTGAACGGACATGTAGAGGAAATGTACACGGGACATAAAATCATCAAAGCTTTTGGCCATGAGCGCAGGTCAGTTGCTGAGTTTGATGCCATTAACGAACGGCTTTATCATTCAGGTCGAAAGGCGCAATTTATTTCCGGTGTGATGATGCCGCTGATGTCATTTATTAACAACATCGGCTATGTGCTGATCAGCGTTGTTGGCGGTATTCTCGTCACGCGTCACGCGATCAAAATCGGCGATATACAAGCTTTTATTCAGTATGCAAGGCAATTCTCACAGCCGCTGACACAGACCGCGAATATAGCAAATATTATCCAGTCGACAATTGCATCGGCGGAGCGGGTGTTTGAGCTGCTTGATGAGCAGGAAGAAAGCGCGGAACCAAGCGGAAAAGATGCAGCAGTTATTGCTGCGCCGCAAGGGAATGTTCGTTTTGAGCATGTAAAGTTTGGTTATAAGGAAGATGCTGTCCTGATTGGCGATATGAACATCGACGTGAAGCAAGGGCAGATGGTTGCCATCGTTGGTCCAACAGGTGCCGGTAAAACGACATTAGTCAATTTGCTGATGCGTTTCTATGAGATTAACGAGGGCAGCATTACGGTTGACGGGGTGAACATCACCCAGCTGCGCCGGGGAGATTTGCGCATGCTGTTCGGGATGGTGCTGCAGGATACATGGCTGTTTAATGGCACTATTCGTGACAATATCGCTTATGGACGCGAAGGTGCAACGGAGACAGAGATTGTGGATGCAGCTCAAGCGGCACATGCCGATCATTTTATTCGGACGCTGCCTGAGGGCTATGATACGGTGCTGAATGAAGAAGCTTCCAACATCTCGCAGGGTCAGAAGCAGCTGCTCACGATTGCAAGAGCCATTCTTGCCGATCCGGCTATTCTTATCCTTGATGAAGCGACGAGCAGCGTGGATACAAGAACAGAAGCGCAAATTCAGAAAGCGATGGGCAGGCTGATGGAAGGCCGAACAAGCTTCGTCATTGCCCATCGTCTATCAACCATTAAAGATGCGGACATGATTCTCGTCATGAACCATGGCGATGTGATCGAGAAAGGCAGCCATGACGAGCTCCTAGCCAAAGGCGGCTTCTATGCCGATTTATACAACAGCCAATTCTCCACTGAACCAGGCTCCGTAGCATGAGTTACTGTTTGGCGTGCTTAGCTGCAGGGGAACCTGCTATAAGCACGAGCATGTTGTATTACATCGGATTTGGTAAAAATTGATTTAAGCCTATGTCATGCAACGGATGCGAATCAATGACTCGCAAACAATCACGTCAAGCGGGATTAAAAGTTAACTTTTGGGTAATAGTAAATTAACTTGCATCAAATCCTCGCTCCTCGCTATAATAAGAACAAACGTTCTTATTTGGAGGGGTGGCAATGGCCGCTAAAGAGGAAGAAGCCCGCGGAAAAGTCAGAATGGCAGCTAATCCACCGATACAGACCGAGGAAGAGCTTGTGCTGGTGAAGCAGTACGTTTTGCTTGGCATTGTTATGCGTATTTTGGATCATGATATACGCGTGATCGGCACTTCAGCCATTAAACTGCCGCGGTTTTATGAATCGATGATGCGCGGCATGCAGGATCGGGTGCTGCTCGACCTCGCTGGAATTAGAAGGAAATTCCGCGAAACAGGAATAAAGGTGTATGAGGAGAAGCGCGAAGCCGATGGTTTGCATGCCGAATATGTGTGCAGAGGGTACCATCATCGTTTTTTTATGCTGTGGGGCTTTGTAAAAGCGGAGTCTGAACGGGTGTTAAAACAGTATTTGTCCAGCTAATTTTGTAATTGTTCATGGTTTTGTCAAAATAACAAAAAAACTTTTCAGCTTTCCGTAGTTTAAGGTTGAGAACTTCGGACGATCTTATGTAATATAAGAGGTAGACATTATGATCGCAAAGGGGAGCACATAGCAATGCATAAGTGGATTATGTTTACTGTATTCGCAGCGGCGTCTTTGCTGGGCTTATATTTGCTCACATTCGCACTGCCAGCTAAGCCGGTTGATGAGTCTGCCTCGTTGCCAGAGGGCATGACTTTATTGAAGGTTGTAGCGTCCAACGATTTTGTATTTGATCAAAAAGAGTACAAAGTTAAAGTTGGAGACAAAGTTAGACTAAAACTTTCCAACAAAAGCGGTATCCACGGGATGCATATTGACGAGCTTCAAGTAGCTTTGGATAACGATCACCCGGAAACAGATTTGGAGTTTAAAGAGCCAGGTACTTACAGAATCTATTGTTCCATTCCATGCGGTCAAGGACATACAACGATGGAATCGACTTTAGTGGTTGAAGCAGCCTAGTGCGTAATTGATTCATGTGCTGTAGAAATGAGAAAGGAGCCGAAAGGCTCCTTTTTGCCTAAAATAAAGCTATCGTGCTGAACGAGGATGATGCTCTTTATCACGACTGCGTACGATTAGAACGTCGGCGAGAAAGCCAAGCAGCGCCCATGTAGCAACAGTAAGTACATACATGAGCAAGACGTTAACCTCGTGCACGTCAACAAATAAATCAACGACCCAAGCGGGAATGCTAAACATGAAGAAAACAAGATTGTGCGGGTCGTAACCCGTGGAGTTGAACAAGCAGATAGCTAGTCCAATAACTGTTGCAACAATTGTAACCGGATAGCGCATAACGTACACCGAGCCCCTTCGTGTTAAAGATTGCCGTAATGCGACTGCATAGGTTATTATGTGACAAATAGACAAAAGTTATGCGTCAATATTAGAGGAGGAACTAAATAATGCTTACTCATATCGTATTTTTTAAATTAAAAGATGGCAGCGCAGAGAGCGTAGCGCGTACCGCACAAGTGCTTAGGGATATGGAAGGGCAAATCGAAGTATTAAAGTCGATTGAGGTTGGCGTGGACGTTGTGCATTCGGAGCGTTCTTACGATATCGCTCTTATTACGAAGTTCGAATCTTTGGAAGCGCTAGAAGTGTATCAAGTGCATCCTGTACATAAAAAAGTTATTGAACACATGATGCAAGTTCGTGAAGCTTCCGTCAGCGTTGATTTTGAAAGCTGAGAGGCAGGTTGAGCAGTTATGAGCGACATGAGGGACGTATACGAAATATTTACTTATTTGCTTGTTATCATATTTAGCAGCATTATTATGGTGGCGTGGCTGAAACGCAAAGGGAAAAAAAAGAAGCAAGGCTGAAAGCGGGCGACTGATTGATGTATTATGTGAATCGTGAACAAATAGCGGTAAGGTTGAATTCGATTACTGAAATTGCTTCGGCGCTGGACTCGCTTGCCGCTAATTGGCAGGGAACGGTGCTGGAGGGGCTGGCGCAGGAAAGAGCGCTGCATCTGGCTATTGAAACCGTAACAGATGTTGGCAGCTTCTTGATCGACGGGTTTATTTTGCGGGATGCGAGCAGCTATGAGGACATCATCGATATTACTGGCGAGGCAGGCGCGTTTCCGCTTGAAATGCAGGCGACGCTGACGGAGCTGGTGAAGCTTCGCAAGCCGTTAGTGCAGGACTATTATGTTTGGCCGAGAACTGAGCTTCATCCGCTTACGAAGACGCTTACTACTCTGCTGCCTGCCTTTAAGCAATCGATTGATGATTATTTAGAACGCGAGCTGTAGGCGTTTTTGCTATTTGCATGTAAACCATTACGATTGCAGAGCAAGCATAGATTATGACTTTATGATTGTTTTACGCTTGATTTACGAAAAACTAAAAATACGTTACAATGACGCTATCAAGCCTGCAAAGGTGGTGAAGGGTTGAAGCGGATGAAAACGGCAAGTGCATCAGATATAACGGCAGCTTCGCGCGGCGATCATTCCACGCGAGAGCGCATATTGATGCTGCTGAAAACAGGCGGCAGATTGAATGCTGGTTCCTTGTCAAGCGAGCTCGGACTAACGGAAATGGCAATCAGGCGGCATATGTATGCACTAGAGAGCGAAGGCAGCGTGAATATCGTATCGGTGCGGCAAGCCATGGGCAGACCGCTCCATGCGTATGAGCTGACAGCTGAGGCGGATGAGCTTTTCCCGAAAAATTATCATATGCTCGCACTCGACTTGCTGGGCGAGCTCGCTGATGACCCGGATACCGCAGTGCTTATTGACCGGATGTTTGATGGACGCAAGAACAAGCTGCTCGAGCGTTATGAGCCGCGAATGGCGGGCAAGAGCTTGGAGCAGAAGGTGAGCGAGCTCGCAGCGATTCAGAACGCTGGAGGATATATGGCTGAAGTGGAACCACAAAGCGATGGCAGCTATATGTTGTATGAGTATAATTGTCCGATTGCTCAAGTAGCCGGCAAATATTTGCAAGCTTGCAAATGTGAGCTCTYCTTGTTTAAATCGCTGCTTGACGTGCCTGTTGAACGAACGGAATGTTTGGCGAAGGGCGGCGGCAAGTGTAGCTACCATATCGGTTGATGTAATAAATAGAGGTTGTCTTTGCAAATCGGAGAAGATTTGCTGAGGCAGCCTTTTTTTGTTGCCAATGTGGAGAAAGCAGTGATGCTTTATCATTTTTATTTCGGTTGTGTCATGACAAGCCCATGCTGCTTATACTGTCATTACGCAAGTGGGCATTCGTCTAGGAGCATATACGTATGATCCTGCAATTGATAGAGGAGGAGGGATGCAGGCATGGTCATGATGTGGAGCGCAGCGGTAGTTGCTGGAGCATTTGTCATTCTAGTTGGCGGTATACTCATTGCCTTGCGGTCGGCGCTAAGCAGAGTGAAGCAAGTGCAGGCTGAAGCGGAGGTTATGAGGCAGGACCTCAGTAAGTTATCCGCTGAGATTAGCGGGCTTGTGCAGCCGACCGAGGAAGCGATTCGTGCGGTACATCGTCAGCTGCAAGCCATGAGCAAGCTATTTGAAGCGGCAGGGCAGGTCGGCGGAGCAATTGCCCACACGACATCGACGGTTGAGCGGGTAACGTCTATATTATCGGAGTCGGCTGAGCAGCATGCTAAGCGGCACGAGACGAAGCGGCAGGTCGGTGAGGCGCTTGAATGGGCAGAGCTAGGGATGGCGGCATGGCAGCTGTGGCAAACTAGCCGAAAGGCAGCAACGACTGCCGAAGATGAGCATGGACCTGTATTCGAATCGGAATCTTAAGTCAAAGTGCTAAGGTCGAAGAGCACGCTAAACACGAAAGGAGCAAAAACAATGACAACACGTAAACAAACAAAAGGATTTTTTCTCGGCGCATTAGCTGGAGGTGTTGTAGGCTCGATTGCTGCATTGTTGCTAGCACCGAAGCCGGGCAAGGAATTGCGTCAGGATATTTCAACAGGCGCGCAGAAGGTTGGAGAAACAACGGTTAGAGTTGCAGGTCAAGTGGGCGATACGACGGGCCGTATTGCTAAACAGATCAGCGGCCAAGCGATTCAAATTGCCGATCGTACGAAACAAGCGGCAAGCAGCGTTGTAAGCACCGTAAGAGGCCGCAACAAGGGTACAGAGGAAACAGAAGCGGTTAGTGGCGATATTGCATTTACAGATGAGGGCAATGAGCAAGCAGCAAGCGCAATTGAAGCAGTAGAAGCCGGAGAAACAGAAGCTGCTACAGCAAAGGAACAATAGAGACTTAGCGGTAGTTGCAACATACGTAAATTAGACAATGGGTAAAATGGTTCACTCGTATAATACAAAAAGGCAAACGGCAGGGAGCGAAGTCTCCTGCCGTTTGTTTTTTTATTCACGTGTATGGATAGGGGTTAGCCAACAATATGGTTGTGAACGTAATTGGATACGGGACGAAGCAAGCTTGCGAGCGGCTCCATATTGTAGTCGTTCATTGATGGTGAAGTTGCGGTAATGGCTTCACCTGGCCCTACTACAGAAATTTCATCATCTAATCGACCGACGAACGCGCCGTCATGAATGATAGCACCTTCACCGATAATGGCGCGATGGAGCGTAACATTTCTTCCAATTCTGGCTCCCGGCATGATGATGCTCTCATAAATTTCGCTGTTTACGCCAATTGTAACGCCTGAGCAAATGATGGAGCGTGTTACTTCTGCTTCCACAGCGCAAGCGGGGTGGAGGATGGAGTCAGTAATTGATGCTTCGGGGCTCAAGTAAGGCTTTTCGCTAGACTGGTTTGTTCCGGACTGAGCTGGCCACTTGGCTGCGCCAAGCTTTAGCTCGCCATCCAGCAGGTCCATGTTGGCTTCCCATAGGCTGTTGATTGTGCCGACATCCCGCCAGTAGCCGTTATAAGGATAAGCGATCATATTGGTTTTGGAGGAAAGAAGAGCAGGAATAATATCTTTTCCAAAATCATGAGTTGACGCTCCTGAAGCAGCATCTTCAATGAGTATTTTTTTCAAGTCTGCCCAGCGGAATAAATAAATGCCCATGGAAGCTAAGTTGCTGCGAGGATCCGAAGGTTTTTCATGAAAGGAATTGACCCGAAATTGTTCATCAGTTTCTAAAATGCCGAAGCGGCTTGCCTCGCGCCAAGGAACTTGTTTAACGGCGATCGTAACGGCTGCGCCGCGATTTTTGTGGAATTCAAGCATAGGCTTGTAGTCCATTTCGTAAATGTGGTCGCCCGAGAGGATTAGTACATGCTCAGGAGCTTTCTCATCGATAAAGTCGATGTTCTGATAAATAGCATCGGCCGTTCCTGCATAGCCCTCTAAACATTTTCTTGAAGAAGGGAGGAAGGCTACTCCGCTATTCGCTTGATCCGTTTGATAGCCGTTCGTGGATTGATTTACATATTTATGAACGCTTTCGGCGCAGTACTGCGTAAGCACGCCAATCGTAGTAATATTTGAGTTTGCACAATTGTTAAGTGGAAAATCAATCATCCGGAAGCGATCGCCAAAAGGTACGACAGGTTTGGCAAACTGACTTGTGAGCGGGGCTAGGCGCCGCCCTTCTCCACCGGCTAACAGCATAGCAATACATTCAGTATGGTTCTTCAATTCAATTTCCCCCTGACCAGTAAGTGTAGTAGTGTTGGCTCTGTTTCTTATATGGAGTCATTAACCTTTCATGGTGGCTTTGAAACCGATACGGTGAAAAAAAGGGGGAAATAGATAAGTGAAAAGGGCTCTTGCCCCGCCAGAAAGACGGTGTAAAAGCCCTCAAATGATTAGATATTTCTATACAAAATTCGGAAGTCATGGGGACCGAGCTCAAGCTGAAGCTGCTCTTCGAATGTGGTGACTTCTTCATTCGAGAGCGCATCTTTCCAGTCGTCCGCCTGCATGGGATGCGCAAGCTTAACGGTTTCTTCGGTATGGTTAATCCAAATGGTAAAATGTTGCTTGGCGTTTAAGCGCTCATAAATGAAAGCGCCGCGTTCGTTATCTGCATACAAAAAGCGGAATCGCCCGTCACGAAGAACGGTATGCTGCTTACGTAGGGCAATGAGGAGCTGATAGAAATCAAACAGCTCGCGGTCCTGCTTGTCCGCATCCCATTCCATACATTTGCGGCAGTCCGGATCATCTCCGCCATCCATTCCAACCTCATCGCCATAATAGATGCAAGGGATGCCCATAGAAGTCATCATGAATACAACGGCTTGCTTTAAACGCTGCTTGTCTCCATTTAAGCGAGTTGACGCACGAGGTGTATCATGACTGGATAGGAGGTTGAACATCGCCTCATTGGTTTGCTGAGGATATCGCATAAGTAAACGGTTGATTTGATCGGCAAAATCCGATGCCTTTCCTTCGGAGGAAGCGAAAAAATCCAAGATGTGCTGCGTAAATGGATAATTCATAGAAGAGTCAAACTGATCACCGTGCAGCCAGTTAAGCGAATTGCTCCATACCTCGCCGATAATAAAAGCATCCGGCTTTTCAGCCTTAACGGCATGACGGAAATCCCGCCAGAAAGCATGATCAATTTCGTTGGCAACATCGAGCCGCCATCCGTCGATATCTGCTTCTTTAATCCAGTGCACAGCAACATCAAGCAAAAATTGTTTTACTTCAGAATTTTCGGTATTCAGCTTCGGCATATTGCCATAAAATCCAAACGTAGCATAATTGGCTGCACCGTCTTTGACCTCTACAGGGAAGCCATTCAGATGAAACCAATCCTTGTACTTCGAATTTTCTCCATTTGCGAGCACGTCTTGGAAAGGTGGAAACTGCTCGCTCGTATGATTAAAGACAGCATCCAAGACAACTCGGATATTTAGATCATGACAAGCGCTGACCAGCTTCTTAAGCTGCTCGGCATTTCCGAACTGCGGATCGATTTGCATATAATCGACCGTATCATATTTGTGATTTGAAGGTGCTGTAAATAAAGGCGTCAAATAAATCGCCGTAACTCCGAGGTCCGTTAGATGCTTGAGATTATCCATTATGCCTTGAAGGTCACCGCCAAAGTGGCTTTCGCCGCTCGGTGCTTCACCCCAGGGCTGCACGTGGTCGGGGTCGTTGGCCGTATCGCCATTTGCGAAGCGGTCAGGCATAATTTGATAGAAAACAGCTTCCTTTGCCCATTCAGGCGCATCAAACAAATCGACCGAATGAATAAAAGGAATTTCAAAATATCCGCCAGCTGGGGCGGGCTGCTCCTCAAAGATGCCATTCTCAATGAGCCATAACGTTTCTTCGCCGCTGCGTACACGAAAGCCGTACGAAAAACGCCGAAACTCCGGCTTGACGGCAGCTTCCCAATAATCAAAGAGGGAATCGGCAGCTATTTTTTCCATCGGAACATCATGATGATGCTGATCCCAGTCGTATTTATCTCCTGTTACCGCAACAGCCTCTTCAACGTCATTTCTTTTGGTGCGGAGTCTAAGATGGAAAGTATCACGGTCGTATGCATAAGCCCATTTCAAATCCGATGAATGATGTAAACATTCTTTAAACAATGGCGTTCGCCCCTTATCATATGATCTTCTATCTATCGTTAATAATAGCTATCCGCGCAGCAAGGATTCTGCTCCGTCTATGTAAACGGTGGTACCTGAGACATGGTCCGAATCATCAGATGCGAGGAATAATGCAAGCTTGGCCACTTGAGCCGCGCTGCCGGGCCCATCTTCGAGCGGCTGGCTGCCTTCTGGATATTCAACGGGTATCGACACACTCTCGAGTTCTGGCGTACGCTCCGTATTTTGCTCGATATTTGTCTCAATAGCTCCGGGGCAGATGGCATTCACGCGAATTTTGTACTGGGCAAGCTCCAAAGCAGCCATCTTGGCAAAAGCGACCTGTCCGGCCTTCGTGCTGCTGTAGGCGCTGAAACCGATATTCGAGAACACCCGATTACCATTTATGGAGCTTGTGATAATAATGCTTCCGCCTTTATCCTTTAACAAAGGGATAGCGTGTTTTACAGTCAGGAATGTGCCGGTGAGATTAACTTGAAGCGTCGTATTCCAGTCTTCGATATCCATTAGTTCAATCGGTGTTAATACACCGTTAATACCTGCATTGGCAAATACAATGTCTAGGTGTCCATAATGCTCGCGTGCTTGTCGATAGGCGTCTGCAAGCTGAGCTTCATTGGAAATATCAGTTTCAATAGGCAAGCAGTCGACATTGTATTCTCGAACACTGCGGCATACTTGCTCCATGGCGGATTCTTTAACATCAAGCAGAACCAAATTGGCGCCTTCCTTCGCGAATTTCAAAGCTGCTGCCCTGCCAATACCAGAGCCAGCCCCGGTAATGAGAGCGACCTTTTCTTGTAAACGGCCGATCGGATATTTCACTTTTGTCATCTGAATGCCCTCCTTTTTGTTTTCAATCCAAATGCAATGCTCCAATTGTTTCTACACGTATGTACCCGATCCGAGATGATCTAAACCGAATGCTAAAGGCTGCCCCCATTAATTCCTCTGCATTATTGCTGGATTAACCAAAAAAGGACTGTCAATGCTACATAACGTAGTCATTGACGGTCCTTTGTCATTTACATTGAGCTTTCAATTTGAAATTACAGACCGCTTGTCCGAAATGTCGATAAGATACTGGTACGTTTTTGTGCCTGTATTCATATGCTATTTTGTCTCTATTCATCACATTATGTTTAGGAAAGCGGTGTGTTTGTGCAGCAACCGATTGCAATACTGGACTCAGGCGTTGGCGGCCTCACCGTTGCCAAGGAAGTTATGCGCCAACTGCCGCGAGAAAAAATCCTTTACTTTGGAGACACGGCTCGAACGCCTTATGGACCGCGTTCTTCAGAAGAGATTGTTCGTTTTACGAGGGAAATCGTCGATTACTTAATTCAGTTTAATCCGAAAATGATTGTTATAGCATGTAACACAGCAACAGCGGCCGGACTTGAAGACATTCGCTCAAGAGTCGCGATCCCGGTTGTTGGCGTCATTGATCCTGGTGCAAGAGCAGCTATCGGCCTTACAGCTACGGGTTATGTTGGTGTCATCGGCACAGAGGGAACGATCAAAAGCGGTGCTTATGAGCAAGCTTTAAAGAGGTTGTCACCGAAGGTGCAAGTGATAAGCGAAGCGTGCCCGAGATTTGTGCCGCTAGTGGAAAAGGGAAATTTTCGTTCCTTTGAAACGTACGAAACGGTGCAGAGCTCCATTGGGCATTTGCGGATTTTTCCAATGGATACGTTAATACTTGGCTGCACGCATTATCCTTTTCTAGCGGAAACCATATCCGAGGTGATGGGTCAGAGCGTGAATCTCATCAGCTCAGCGGACGAGACGACACGCGAGATCAGAAATATTTTGGAAAACAATGACCAGCTTGCGAGCGAGGAGAGGGAACCGGTGCATCAATTTTTTTGCAGCGGAGATCCGCGGATGTTTCAAACTATTACTCAGCAGTGGCTTGGGAAGCAGATTGAACTGACGCCTGTAGTTTGGCAAATACCCAATATCATTTAATTGTTAAAGTGATGCTCAATTATTGCAGTTATTAATTATCTTTTATTCCTGTGTTGGTGAGATTAGATGGGGACAATTTCGAAATAATGGCATTGGCACAGGAATAACAAACAAATACAAATGAAAATAATGTTCCATGGAAGACAATTGAAGACTTGAGGCAAAGATTATTTGTTCTCTTGGTTCTTCATTTGGGCCTTTTTTTGCAGTGCGAAAGTAAAGTAGTTGTCTCTGAATTCAGTCATATCAACTTGCCCCCATACAAGCCTATAGCATGATAGTACTCAGCCAGCTTAATCTGGCTTATATGCTTGTCTCCACTGCAATGGCATATTCATTGTACAGTTTAATAATTGTCCTTCGATTTTTTTCTATAGAGTTTGTGAAAATGTACACGGTTAAATGTAACAGTGTTTGGTAACTTTAACGAGTTAATAACTTGGCATTTAAAATTATATTTAAAAAAGAAGGATATGGGAAAAAAGATTTGAATATATAAGGGGTTTAAAATTAGGGGGTAGAGAGAAGTGGAAGTAAACGCAGTGGGCGTAATTGGTTATGGAGACCAAATCGCTATCATTGTTGGTTTATTTGGGGCTATCGCAGGTATTGTGCTTACTGTCGTAGGATTAATTGTAACAGCATACACCATACGACGCGGAAACACGAGGCAAACACCAACAGGAGAAGCAAAGGCGATTATGGGTCTGCTGACCCTAGTGTTTAGTACAACACTATGGCCAGTAGTTGTGGCGATGGCTATTATTGTTAGCACAATGAAAGAAGGCTTAGTTGTAAACGGTCTTTTTGAATTAGCATCAAGTATGCCTGTGGTTAAGTATGTTTATATCTTTTTCTTACTGCTAAATGGGGTATCGTTAGTTACTTTTATTTCGAGGGCAATCAAAATTAAAGCATTCAAACACGGTGTCGAGATCGCAGGCTCTGCTGTGATGGTAGCGGCAACGCTAACCATCATGATTTTATCTGACAACCATTCACTTTCCCTCGTAGCAACTTTATGTTTTACACAGATTGCATTTGGTGTCATGCAGATGTGGTCACTTATACGAGCGGAATAAGGTAACTTCCACTACATAACGGCAGGCTAGAATATCGTTTTCTAGCCTTCCATTTTTTTCTATGTAAATAAAAGAATAGTAAGCGTACTATGTATGTCCAGAATGACTATATGAATAACTCCTCTGTGTTTTTAGCACACTGGGGCTACTATATGTTTGTATATGACTCTTAGAAGTTGTGACTAGAAATTATCTCAAACCGCAGTTCAATATTCATACTTGTGATTTCCGACAACATAGCAAGGCTTCTTTTTGTTGATTGCTACATAGGACGAGTAAGGCCTTGCATAGCATGATAGGAGCAAATTTATGCAGCTGGGGGCGATGGTTATATACTCCTTACAAACGTATGGCTATCATGATTTAGTGGAGGGTGTTCGGCAGCTATCAGGCAGATACTCGTTTTTATCCGCACATATTATTGGGGAGAGCGTAATGGGCAAGCCGTTATTGGCGCTCCGCTGCGGCAATGGTCCGCGTCAAATTCATATGAACGGCTCCTTTCATGCAAATGAATGGATAACCTCTGCACTGCTGATGCGCTTCGTTGCTGATTTGTCGGCAGCTTATTGCAGCGGGGAGCGAATGGGTGGACAGCAAGTGGCGGATTTGTGCAAAGACGTGACTTTATGGGCTGTACCGATGGTAAACCCAGATGGTGTGGAGCTCGCACAATATGGAGCATTGCCTAGACATCCTTATTATCAACAGCTAATGGAATGGAATGGCGGCTCCGATCAGTTCAGCAACTGGAAGGCCAACATTAGAGGTGTTGACTTAAATGATCAATTCCCTGCGTTTTGGGAAGAGGAGTGCAAGCGCAGAGGGGTAGAGGGACCTGGACCGCGCGACTATCCAGGACCGTATCCGCTAAGTGAGCCGGAGGCGAATGCCATGGCTCAATTTACGTGTAGAATTGGTTTCGATGCGGTTCTTGCGCTTCATACGCAGGGGCGGGAAATCTATTGGAATTATCGTGATTATGAGCCGGCAAATGCAGAGCAGCTTGCCAAACGGCTCGCTCAGGCAAGTGGATATGAAGCGGTAAAGCTGACTGGCAGCGATGCGGGATATAAGGACTGGTTCATTCATCAGTTCCGCAGACCCGGCTTTACAGTGGAAGCGGGCTATGGCGAAAATCCGCTGCCGATGAGTAATTTTGATCAAATTTATGTGGAGCTGCAGCCGCTGCTGCTAGAGGCGCTTCGCCTTTAGCGGCCGCTGGCCTCTAGTAGTTAATTACGCCATGCTTATGCTATACTTATCGGAAAAGGTCAGCAAAGGTGGGATTTCATGCGTAAGTTGCTGTCGCTGCGCCATTGGCAGCGTACGTTTGTCCGTATTTTTCAGCTGCTTCGATCAAAGGATGTTTCACTGCTGGACAAGCTGATTTTTTCCGTGCCTGTTTTTCTTTACTGGGTTTTGCCGGACGTCATGCCGTTCATGCCGATTGACGACATCGCGGTTACGATGGTGCTTGCCGAATGGTTTGCCCGTAGAATGGAGAGCAAGTATAATATAAAATAATAACGATTGCCGAAAGGCCTAACGATAAGAGGAGCTGGATAATTTATGAACTGCAAAATTTCAAAAAATGCTGCTAAAGTTCTGCAAGTAGAGCTGGACAAGCCTGAAAACGAAGGTAAAAAGCTGCGTATTTATGTCACTCATTCGCACGGCGACCATGCTCATTACGGTATGGGAATCGACGAGCCGACTGAGAAGGATATTGTTGTATCCACTGACAAAGGGATCGATGTTATTTTGGAGAAAGACAATGCTTTTCTGGACGGCGTTCGCATCGATTATTTCTATGTGCCTGAAGAAGGTTTTGCCGTTACGAATCCAACCAAGGGCAACCACGGTGATCACTAGCATTTTTCCGTATTCGGTTGAGACAGGACGATGAATAATGGCTAACGATATAATGGTTTGCGACAAATGCAAGCATACGAAGATCAAATCGATTTTACCCAAGCTGCAGAAGCTGGCGCCGGACACAGAGGTTCGTGTAGGCTGCAAGTCGTACTGCGGGCCATGCGCCCGCTATGCATTTATTTTTGTTAATGGACGGTACATTAAGGCGCCTTCAGAGGATGAGGTCATCGAGAAGATCATTCCTTACATCAAGAAATAAATAATAATATTAATATAATAGAACGACATACACGACAAGACCCTGCGACAGTTTGATTTCGTAGGGTCTTTGTATTTTCATACGAGGAGCCAAACGAAAGGAGTGCGAGCGTGGACATAACGACGCCTCAGCTTTTATATCATGGAACTACAAGCGATACTGTACAATCATTTGGGCAGAAGCTGTTGAATTCACCCTATTGGCGGCCGGGGAAAGATTTTGGAGAAGGATTTTATACGACAATATCGGCTGAGCAAGCACGCAAATGGTCGCATAAGGCAGCAAAGGAGTCATGGGACGGCGGTCGTCCATSCGTGCTTGTCGTAGAGCTGGCCTCGGTACCGGAGCAGGTCGAGCCTCTGTTGTTTTTATCCGATTCACCGGCATGGGCGTCTTTCATTCTTGCTCACCGCAAGGCAGCGGTCAAAGGTACTGATCCCTGTGATGCGCATCCAGACATTATCATCGGTCCTATGGCGGACAATGACACTGGAAAAATCGTACATAAAGCAGTACAATTAAAGAAAGATGATCAATGGTTTTATGAGCAAATTACAGTGTCGCGCAAAGGCAGGAAGCTCGATTCGCTGCGGCTCGGCAATCAGGTCGTTTTTTGCTCCGAACGGTGGGAATCTCATTTGAAACTAGTCGGCTACCATATTTATTCGGGAAGCAGGTGGATGTATCATGAAAGTGAAAACACAGGTCAGGTTAAGCTTATATGAACGCGGAATTGCTGAGGCTTTAGCTGCCGAATACGGCTATACCGCAGCGGATGCAAGAGAACTTGTCGTCGAATATATTCAGGTTATCCGCAAGCTTAGCGGGTATGACAATTGTGCCCAGTATGCTCAGCTGCTCGATCGTGCGCGTCGTATGAACCATTCCCCGGCGCAGTGGCTTGAACGTATCCAAAGCGTGGAGAAAGGCGAAATGAGAGACAGAGGCATTGATTCGGAACAGCGGCAATATTTGCAAATGAAATAGGACCCCGCGATGTGTATCGCCCGGGTCCTTTGTTTATCCTAAAAGATATACATATGCTTCGTTTGAGAAAGCTTAGGGGGAAAAGAATGCTGAAGCCAGCACGTTATTACCTATTTGGACTAGTCCTAGCGCTTGTCTGTTTGGTTGCAGCAGAGCTCATTTGGCTGCCGGCCCCGCTTAAGACGTCCGGCGGGATACAGTGGATAGAAATGATCGATTGGTTGTTCAATATATTAGCTCTAATACCGATTAGCTGGGCGGCTGGTGCCTTGCTCGGGGTTTGGCAGCAGCGGAAAAGAAAAGGCTGGACGCTTATTTTACAGCTAGTACGGCTTATAACCGCGGGTCTAGGCATAGTTGGAGCAGGATATGTTCTGTTTGYGCCAGAGAAGCTGTTCCAGATGCTGCTGATTATTGGGGCTGCTGCACCGCTAGTGTTTGTAGATATGCTTCTTACTGAAGGGTTAGAGCGTTCGCGAGCGGCGAAGGCATCGAATATAGGAGGGAATCGTTCAAACGCTCCCAAGAGGCTTCTAAGCTCTCTGTGGCTGCCAAAGCGCGGGATGATCACTCTAACGATTACGATAGTGCTTCTATTGGTTTTGCTCTGCCCTACCGGCTATAGAGTCACATACCCGGGGATGACGCTCAATATGAATCGTTATGCGCATGTAGAGAAGAGCGAAAACAGCGGGGGAACGGTAAACGGCATACTTGTATTCGAGAGGCCGGCCGTACCGGCTGATTGGCTGTATGCCAAGCTGCTTCCGATGTATAGCTTCGAGAAAATACCAGAAAATGAACCGCCGCTGACGGAGTCGTACACGCAAGTCGTTCATATGAAAACGGATGCCAATCGTGTTGCAGCAGCTGTTGCCATGCAGAAAGCAGGCGTTGGAGGCGGAATTAAGCCAGATGGCATTAGAATTATTGCCATCGTAAAGGATAGTCCAGCTGAGCAGAAGCTGCAAGCTGGCGATATTATCGATGCGATGAATGGGCAAGCGGTTAAATCGATTGGCGAGATGACTGAATATATGGAGAAAGCGGTAAAGCCCGGCGATTCGGTACAAATTACGCTAAGGAGAGCGGGAGTTCAAACACAGGTAGAGGTCAAGACGAAGGCCGCAGCTGATTCGCCAGAGCGAGCGGTGTTCGGCATATCGGTGCAAACAGAGCTGCTTCTCGATATCCCGCTTAACATCGATTACAAACGCTTTATGGCGCATATTGGAGGCCCATCTCACGGGGCGATGCTGACGCTGGCTATTATTGATCAGCTGACACCAGGCGGCGTTACGTATGGCAATCAGGTGGCGGGTACAGGTACAATTGAAGCAGATGGCTCGATTGGATTAATTGGCGGCATCAAGCAAAAGGCTTATGCCATCAGCCGGACGGATGCGGATGTGTTTTTTGTGCCGACTGAGCTGGAAGGTGATGCTCGCAGCGGAGCGCCTGATCTCAACATTGTGCCAGTGAACACGATTGACGATGTGCTGAATTGGCTGTCTGAGCATAAAAAGTAGCTACATGTGAAGTAATGATATGAGCATAACGGATATAATAAAGAGGGTGTCCCAAAAGCCATAGGCTTTAGAGGCACCCTCTTCAAAGTTTTGAAATCTGTAAAAAACAAAGAAACCAACCTTTGGTAAAATGGAGGTACCACCCAACCATCTTCGAAAGGAAGGTTTCTATGTACATTCAATATACCATGGACCAACTTACCCTGCCAATGGATTTAGCTGAAGATATTCCCGAAAATCACCTCGTTCGTGTCGTGAACACTGCCGTGAACCGTTTGAGTGATCGCATTTTTTCAGCCGCCTATCC
>NZ_JBFRDK010000135.1:0-17264 GCF_052113545.1 Paenibacillus sp. TAF43_2 | reverse complement strand
ATAATATATATACCATTTTTTGTTAATATAATGAATTTCAGGAGCCCAAAGATTTTTACTTTTGACCCCGGTCTCTTCTGGAATCCAGATTGTCTTTTTGTCACCGTTGGCGATATTCGTAATATTGTCTGATCTCCATAGATCTAGACGCTCTCTTCTTGTAACCATAAAATAATAGGTTCCATCTACGTGTTTATACATCCAAGGATCCGCGCCATGCACTAGTAATGGATTCACAAAAGTTTTGCTCATACGATTCCCCACTCTTCCAAATAATTTGAAGTTCGTTTAGTCAACAGGTGAAGATCTATGCTTATAGCAGTAGTCTTGGCCTGTCGATCCATAGACCGCCGTTTCTTTTATTTCCCAACTTCACACTTTTTTGAAAGTAAGCATGGAGTAATGCCTCCTTTTCCTATTTTTTTAATACCATGCCTAGATATTTGTGTTCATTATACTTAGGATATTTTAAAAGTTATATATTAAATTGAGTACATAATATATAAGTTATAATAAAGAGTATGAGCTGTTTGTCTAATTGAAGAAATCATCGCAGATTTCGCATTTTCAGTGAATACCTCATTAACCGCTATATATTCCGAGAATGCAAAAAAGACAGCTGATAAGGTTATTTAAATTAGCATTTCGCTTAATAGGTGTCCTCGGCCGCAATGACAGAAGAGAAGAAATATCTATCCAGAAGGCCCATAGTTTGGGTCTCTTAACACATTGTCCTAGCCTTTTATAAAAGGCTAGTATCATACCAGAATAAACATCCAATCACTAGGTTCTATCAGTACATACTCTACATGGAAATCAATACACAGGGAGGCGAATTAAAAAACACGCATTAACCTAGGTACGATTTTTATGCTTTTCATTTATTGGTCATCATCGCTTGTGGTTGCAACGTCCACAGTCGCAATTAGAGACACGATGAGAGAAAGCAACGAAATACGTGAAGAAACAATCTGCTTCCTCAACAAAAACAAAGTCTATTAATTGCTTAACCTACATTCGTTAACTCATAAAATATCATTAATAAGCAAGTCCATTCTTTGGGCTCGTTTTCTAATAATTAATGTGAAAGGAGTACTCTAATGAAAAGTAGAAGGAAACTTAAAGTATGGGTCATGACAAATGAATTTCATCCAAATATTGTTGGGGGACTCGGTATTGTCGCAACCAATTTGACTAAAATGCTGAGCAAGCTCGATGTAGAAGTTATGGTGTTATGCTCCAGTGACTCTAAGCAACTTTCGTTTTCGACCCCGAACGGCAGACTGCGAATCGTTAGAATTCCCAAAAACTTACGTTACTATAGTCATTACACTCGAGCATTCAAAGCTAGTACCGTTCTGCGGGCTGCAGTAGCCATGGGCTCCGGCAAACCAGACCTCATTCATGTTCATAGTACAGATTTCGCTGCAGTTGCTTTGGCAGCAAGAAGCTTGTACCGAATTCCTATCATTTATACATGCCATTCAATGGCTTCAAAAGGAATCACTTCATCATCAGGAAAAAACCAAGCCAAACTGTTTCTCACCGCGAAACAGATCGTCGTTCCGAGCAGGTGGCAAGCAAATGAAATCAAGCGGCTGAATCCACGTAAACAAGGCAGTATAACCGTCATTCCTAACGGTGTGAAAGCCAAGTCGAAGCAAACTAAAGGTTCTCCTACCAAATTGCTCTATGTCGGAAGACTCCTTCCTTCGAAAGGCATTAACCCCTTAATCAAAGCTGTTGCTTTGTTATACCACAATCACAAGAATGTTAGTTTAACAATCGTCGGAAGCGGCTCAGTGGCTTATCAAAATAGTCTACATGCCCTTGCAAAGCGATATGGCATTGCTAAACGCATTCATTGGATTAAAAAGAAACCGAACGATGCGGTACAGCGGATGTATGCTACTTATGGGGCCGTTGTTGTTCCGAGCAAAAAAGAGTCGTTCTGCCTTGTCGCGCTCGAAGCGATGGCAAACGGCGTACCACTTGTATCCACATTGTCTGGCGGGCTAAAGGAATTTGTGAACACTCGGAATGCCCAAGTTATTCATTCCGTTGATAGCTCCACTATCGCCGATGCAATTGCAGCGCTGTGGAAAAATCCGGAGAAGAAAAAGCAGYGTCTGACCAACGCCCATTCTACTGCCGCTCGTTATAGATGGCCTTCAATCGCTCGCCGCTACAAATCACTATATATGAAACTGAGGAAGGTGAATTCGCCTTGAGTGAGCAACCGATTTCTAGTATCGCAGAACGATTTGGAATAAAGGCAAGCAGAATAAAGAAAATTCGGAAAGGAGTATATCGGGTTGTAACACCTAGCGGGAAAATATTCAGCTTGAAACGAATGCCAAAGCAGCTGGCGCGTTTACAGTGGACCGACCGAGTACTGCGACGTGTCCAAAATAGCGGACCACTTCTTGCATGGCGCAATCCACAAATGCCAGAAGGACGAAGGCTTTATGTAATCTCACAAAAAGGAGAGCCTTACGTACTTACACCATGGATCTCAGGGAGAGAGCCTTCTCCCCGTTCTTTAAGCGATATGCATGCATGCGGCGTCGCCTTAGCACAATTTCATCTGGCTGGACGTACCGGACTTAAAGGTAAAATCGCTCATAGCAGGATCGGTTCATGGCACTCTACTCTTCGTTATCGGCAACGGAATCTACAAAAAAAGATTACCAAGGCGATTAGAAATGGTTTCAGTCCTCCGATTAACCGCTTTGTACAACAGCACCGCTCGGAAATTTTGCATTATTCGAGCCAAGCGGGAGCGCTGCTGCGAAGCAGCGGATATCGAGCTTATTGCCGTAGTCCGCGCCAAAACGGAGTACTATCACACGGCGATGGTGGGCCCAGCAATTTTATTATAAATGAAAAAGGAACATATCTTATCGACTTCGAAACGCTTCACGTCGATTTGCGCGCCTACGACCTGTTTCGAGTGATCTATAATTCATGCAAAGATTACAATTGGAATTTCGCGATTGCTAAGGCTATTCTGACAGGTTACCGCAAGGTAGCGAAACTAAGTAAAACCGATTATGAACTTATTCAAGTCTGGTTACGGTTTCCGTACACTACGTACTTGGTGCTATCTCCTTTTGAGAGGTTTCCTTTAACTACAAGCTGGTTGCAATGGGCGCTTGCATCAGAAAGGAAAATCGGCTCGTTCCTGCAAAAACTCGACAATTATGCTGCGAAGCATAGCCAATAAATTTGCGGTAAAACCACTGGTTTGAAAAATAGAGTAGACTCAACAAACGTGATTGCCTCTTTCCCACTCAGGGATTCAACTGCAGAAATATCGGATTCACTTAGATACTTCGTCATCATCAAGTTGGCCATTAAAACAAACACATTACTAATAAGTTTCTTCCCCTTCAGTCTCGCCCTCAATAACAGCAAGGCATCTCTGGCATTAAAATTACACTATCCTGCTTGAGAATCAAAAACGATTGATTTTACCATTTTTGAATTTTAGCACTTTAATTAAAAAAATAAATAATGAGATAGCTTATAAACGAAAATAGCGAGTAAACCAATAAGGTCTACTCGCTATTTTTTTCTAATTCATTATGATTCGCTAACTCTACTATATGTTTATGGATAAGTTCATTAACATAAGCTTCTTCCCTCTTATTCATCAAGGTTCCAAGTTTGCTGTTTTCTTGCTTGGCTTTCATCTCTAGTGCTTCCCGCTGTTGACCAGTCAAGAACAATGAAATTTGTCGCTTGCGTTTCTTAATTCCTTATTTTCGTCCAGCACGCATTCGAGCTCCGCATCGATTCTTTTGGTTTTCAATCATTCTATTATCCATTCACATTTTAATTTAACAATCATGATCCTAATCCGATGGAACAGATCTATATTCGTTTTAATTTTGTCTCCCGCGATAGATACCTAGACTCATCTTCTTCTGATTGCTATGTCCTCACCTCGCTCTACCAATTATTGATACCTCCTCATGGTCAGCTTCACCCGTTATTGCCCATAGCATACGTGCTCTGATCAAGCCATTGATTTCACAATTTCGTGACTGCTTCTCACGCCATATTCAAATTCATCTAATAGCCCGAAATATTGTGGATGTTTGACCTCCACAAAGGCGACAAYCGAAGGGCCTTTTGAAATATCCGAATAAAAAGGTGGACCGTTCTAATACGATCACAAAAAAATGAAAAAAAAAAAGACGTTGGAATAAAAATATCAAATACTCTATCATTTTATATAGTTTCTTTCTATGTCTAATGGCAGCTGTTACTTTTATATTTTTGCTCTTTACCTCAGCACATGCTCGCCTTCACCTCCACTGTCATGAGTGGAAGCCATTCCTTTATTTTCACTTGTTCCATTTATTCATCCACCTTACCCCTTCACTGCACCAATCGTAATCCCCTTGATAAGATACTTTTGGAAAAAGGGATACATCACCATAATCGGCAGAACTCCGATCACAGCAATCGCCATCTTCACCGTCGTACTCGGCAAGTTAGCTCCAGCCTCACCTAGCTGAGCACTAAACTTGCTCTCCGTCAGAAACTGGATGTCGGTTAGCATTCGATTCAATATGTTCTGTACGCTGAACAGCCTGGAATCAGTCACGTAAATCATCCCATTAAACCAATCGTTCCAGTAAATAATCGTCTGGATCAAACCTACTGTAGCTACGATCGGCATCGATAGGGGCACAATGATTTTCCAGAATATTTTGAATTCTCCTGATCCGTCGATTTGCGCAGCCTCGATCAGTGCCGGGGGAATCGTCGTCATGAAGAATGTCCGCATTAAGAGCACATTAAAGCCATTCATGAGCAAGCCTGGTACAATCAAGGCCAAAATGGTATTTTTAATATCGAAGTATTGGACATAGACCAAGTAGGTTGGTGTAAGTCCGCCGTTGAATAGCAGCGTGAAAAATACAAAAAATGCAATTCCGTTACGTAAAGGCACTCCCTGTCTGGACATTGGGTAAGCAAGCATCGAGGTCATCAGCAGACTTGCTGCCGTGCCGAAGAGTGTAATAAACACCGTGACCCCATAAGCACGAGCGAGCTGCTCCGAGTGATTCCACAGATAGTTATAAGCGCCTAATCCCAATTGATCCGGAAAGAAGGTATATCCCTGCCGCAGAATTGAGCTCTCATCGGAGATCGATGAGATAACAAGCAGCAGAAACGGCAGCACGCAGGCCACCGCCAGGGCCATCATCGGAATATGAAGCCATATTCCCTTGTTGATCGTTTTCATGCTTCTACACTCCAGTCCCAAGCCTTAGAACAATGCGCTGTCCTTGTTGAATTTGCGCACCGCGTAATTCGATAACAGTACAAGTATAAAGCCGACTACGGACTGATACAGCCCCGCTGCCGAAGACATTCCAATATCGCCTAAATTCATTAGTGCCCTGTACACATAGGTATCGATAACCTGTGTCGTATCATTCAGAGCGCCAGAGCCGAGTGGAACTTGATAAAATAGACCGAAATCAGAATAGAAAATTTTGCCGATGGCAAGCAAGGTCATCATGATGATAATCGGATACAATAATGGGAGAGTAATATAGCGAATTTGCTGCCATTTGGAAGCCCCGTCTAGTTTTGCTGCCTCATAATATTCCGGATCGATCCCGATGATCGCAGCCAGATAGATGACGCATAAGAACCCGGCGCCTTTCCATAAGCTGATAATCGTCAAAATGAATGGCCAATATTGCGATTCGCTATACCATGAAATACCCTCTATCCCCAGACTGGAAAGAATGGTTTTGTTAATAAATCCAGTCTCCATGCTGAGCAGGGAATAGGCCAAATAACTTACGATAACCATCGATATCAAATGGGGCAACAGTAATGCACTCTGGTAAAACCGCGACATAAAGCGGCTGCGAATTTCATTCAGTGCGATTGCAATTCCCAGTGCAAAAGCAGTATTTAAGATGATGAAACAAAAATTGTACAATATCGTATTGCGTGTAATGATATACGCATCCTGCGTTTTGAATAAATACTCAAAATTTTTCAGGCCAACCCAGTCACTACCGAGTAGCCCCTTCGCAAAATTGTAATCCTTGAAGGCGATAATTAGCCCGAACATCGGCAAATAATTGTTGATGAGCAAGTAGACAAGCCCCGGCATCATCATGAGCAGCAGTACGTAGTACTTTCGCACATTGCTCTTCCGGCGGGGCCGATAGGTTTGTTCCATATTACTCCCCGCTTCCCTGGCTGATCGCAGATGAACCAATAATGCTAACTGGACCCAGCAAGCCAGAAGGCTCCTGCTGGACGAACTTGGAGAACCAGTCCTGCTGATTCTTCGCTAGTGTATTGGTCACCTCAATAGTCACTTCATTCACTCCTTGCTTCCAATAGCGAGCGATATTCCATACATAAGGCGCACACAGCTTCACACCGACATCCTGACCATTAACCCACACCTGTGCAGTCTCATAAACCTGCCCCAGATCCAGCCATATCGGGTCAATTATTTCACCAGTTAATTCACCAGTTACGACACACTCATACTTCATCGTGCCAGAAAATCTCGGCAACAGGTCGCGTGAGCTCATATTACGAAGCTCCTTCATGGTCCTCCAAGGTGTGAACGTTGGATATTCTTTTGCTGTAGCCAGGGAAATGCTCCACTGGACATTCTCAATCATACGTCTGGATAAAGCACGATCCGCACTGGCATACAGGCTCAAATCTGTCCCAAGTGGAGCACGCTGCCACTGGCCTATTGGTGCCGGTAGATTCCCCTCTTCTCCATCCGGTACACGAAGCAAAATTAGTGATTCATAAGTGCTCAGTCGCAAATCAAGCTGATAGTTCTCTCCTGCCCCTACGCGATCCACCTTGTTAGTGAATGCGTCATAACGAAGCCATACACCAGAGCCTGGGAGCGTAATGCCAGTCTCAATCGGCTGATCTGGATTCTCATTGAACAACATGAGAACTTCCAATTGATCATGACGGTATTGGTAGGCTCGTAGATAAGGCTGTTTGTCCCTGAGCACCAGCTCATTCATCCCTCGGTCGATAAGCATCTCTGCCAGAAGCTTCAATGGGGTTATAGTAACCTGAGGGTAAGCCGCCAGCTTCTTCAGCACTTCCTCGCATGGTACAGATTGGCTCGCTCTTACTGGCAATGCATCAATGAAGATAATAGACAAACCAGCTGATGCGAGCTCAGTAAGCTTATCCAGCCATTCTATTGGCAGCGCCTCGGCATAAGGTACGATTAGGCAGCGATAGCGTTCTTTGTGCACCGCTAGCTCCCCATCGATAACTTCCGAAGAAACCAAGATATCGATCGGCAGCACATCGCAGTCGATTTGGCTCTGCATCAACTGCTTCACAGGCTCCTGGAACAGCATGTATTCCCCGGACCATTCAGCCTCAGCGTGATATAGCACAGCAGCACTCGCAATATGCTCCCCGTCATTCAACAAGTGGCATACCCGATTCGTATAGTCATTAAGCAGTCGGTAATACCTGAACTGCGGATTATACCCTCTGGCATAGAAGTGCGGCGGGCAATCCCAGTCAGGGAACTCTTTCTGAGAAAAAGCATGCGGCACAAAATGATTGACGCCTCTAACCAGCATATGGTCGGTCAGCCACTTCATCAGCTTCAGCCCTTCCGCCCAGCCGTAAGCGCCGAAGATTTCGCAAAAGGTTCTTCCTTGCTTCCTAGGGTCGATATGTCCCAGTGAAGCGGCTAGTTTGGTCATCCCGTAATGGAAAAAGACGCTGTCTGTCTTTCCGCCCATCCATGAGAAAGACATTTCATCAAACCCGGGTACAATTTGCCATAACACGACATCCAGACCAGACATGTCCTGCCCCTCCAGCGCACGGAAGAAATGCCCTGCTCCGCAGCCCAATCTGGCGTGTACATTATTGTCCTCCATTAGATGGCCGATATAGGCTACGCCGCGTTCTCGGCACCAGTCTCCAATCCGCCTGCTGAAGTGCTCCGCGTACAGCTTGCTCACTACGTTCATGTAGGCGTAGCGCACAGCAAACGTCTGAGGTCCACCCTCATGCCAGAGCAGAGGGAGATGCTGCCGCAGGTTCTGACCGTATTCTGCCTCCAGCAGCATGAGCAAATCGGAGCGCCACGGCAGAGCCATCTTGGCATCGCCAAGACCCGAAGCATAATCGTACGATGCTTTGCTGTTATAGAAGCCAGGCTCATCCGAGAAGAAACCTGCAAATGCGACGCCAAAATCATCCTTGTAGCGTGCGTAATAGGCTTCGTAGATTGTATCGATCAGAATCTGCGTCGATTCCGGCACGATCGGGTTCAAATAATCTTTGCGGCGATCATCCCCGCCTTCCCGGGTGACGACGAACAAGCAGATCGTCCAGTAGCCTTCCGGCACAGGCCAATAAAGAACCCCGTCTTGCACTGAAGCTTCGAGATCTATTGCAATAAACTCCCCATCCAGCTCGCCCGTAACTGGATCACGCCTAGCTGCAGCAGCACCGACAGGTCTTGCTCCGTCTAGCACCGACCAGGGGCGCAGCAGGAATGAAGCTTCAGGATCGGGACCGCGTGCATCAATTCGACGCTCAGAGAGGAACTGCCGCTGGTGTTCCAGCGGCGCGTCCTTCACCTTACCTGCTGCGTGTCCTGTCGGAAAGTGATCATCGTCGAAGACCCAAATTTGCATGCCATGCTTCCGGGCTTCATCCATAATGGTGTCCATATCCTTCCACCACTGTGGACCAAGCATATCAGGGTGGGGACGGGATTCCACACATACGGCATGGATGCCCGCTTCCCATATACGAGCCAGCTCCTCACGAATGACCGCCTCTTCTTCTCCGCGCTGCCAGAAGAACGGAAGAATATAATTCCGTTCCTCACCACTTAGCAATTCATGAAGTTTACGACTCATAGCACACCCTCTGCTTTCGCCCATTCATCCAGCTGGCGCTGCTTATCCGCAATTACCTTATCGATTCCTGCGGCCTTCAGCTTCTCAATAAATTGCGGCAACACCTTATCTGGGTCCACAGAGCCTGTTTCCAGAACAAGATAATATTGCGCGATGACATTGGATACTGCCGCTATTTCTGTTTTGACGGACTCCGGATTCATCGTAAAGCCCATCGCCTTGGATTTAATCGCCTGCTCATTAAAATCCTTCATCTTCTGCCAAATATCCGGGTCTTCTCCCTCAAATACATAAGAGAGGAACTGGTTGCCAAACAGCCAGCTCATATTTAAATTGTAGCCGTTCGTCAGCATCGTGACGCCTTCTGGATATTTGATGACATTATCGGACACTTTGACATAATGCTTGCCTTCAATACCCCAATCCAGCAGATTAACAAGCTCAGCATCCCCATACATCAGATCCAGAAACTTCATGGATGCCACCGGATTCTTAGCTTGACGCGGAATCCCCCACATAATGTTCAGCACATGATCTGTCATGGATACAGGATTAGACAAGGTTGCACTAATCATTTCCTTGCCAATGGATCTGGACTCCTGCGCATCAAATCCCGGTTTCAGCTTAGAGAGATAACCAAAAGCTCTATCAGCCTTCATTAATTCAATTTGGCTCGACTTGTTGGTTGCTGAATCTTTCAACGTATAACCCTTTTCATACCAGTTCCTCATCCGTTTCAGGAGCGCAGCATATTCCGGAGACTCGATGCTATTAACAAGCTTCAGACCATTATCGTAGCCTGGTAGCACGCCCATCCCGTTGCTAAGACCATCATGCCAGCTGTAGCTGGTCAGAAAGGAGAAGCCAGCTCCGCTAGGAATTAGTGGAGTAATGTCTGGTTCATTATCTTTAATGATTTTGAGCGCTGCTTCTACATCATCCAGTGTTTTAATCGCACTCGCGTCGATTCCATGCTTATCTGCAAGATCCTTGCGCATTGTAAATCCGTTGGCAGTTGCCAAGTCTCTCACAGGCGTGACGCCGTAAACCTTTCCATCTACCTTACTGGCGTTCAAGTAGTCCGGGTCAAGCGCCTTGCGAATATTTTCTCCATTCTTCTCAAGCAGCTCATCGAGCGGCAACAGCTGTCCTCTGGACACTTGGGAGCTAAATCCAAACGGTGATCCGACGACAATCAGATCCAGCTTCTCATTGCTCGTCAGCATTAAGTTAACCTGCTGGGCATAAGCGCCGTAATTGATTGGCATCAGATTAACCGCTACATTGATTTTTTCCTTTGTAATCTTGTTAATCTCATCCTCTACTGCCTTCATATCCGGTGGCGTGCCGGTTACACTGAGAAAAGCGACATTCAATTCATCGATCTTTTGCGATGCTTCCTCGTCTGTTGTTCCGGGGCTGTTAACCGGATCTTTCGTCAATCCGCCTGAATTTCCGTTCGAACCACATGCGGATATGAGCAGCGATAGACTCACTAAACTTGCGAATAACCATGTCTTCTTGCGCATTTTGTTTTCCCCCTGGCTTGRTCATTTGGCTTTCTCTTGCCATTATAGCGGGAAGAGGACCGCATCCTCTGCTTGAGATTCGACCTTTGACTGACGTCATTTCGACTTTGCAAGGGGGGCACCTCGTCCGTGCTGGCGAAACTCGATTGGGCTTAAGCCTGACTGAGCCTTGAACAACTTTGCAAAATGAGAAAAGTTCGAGTAGCCCGTAGCCATCGCCACGGCGCTTACAGGAAGCTCAGAATGAATAAGCAGCTGCCTAGCCAGCTTGATTCTCTCCTGCAAAATATACTCTGGAATCGTACAGCACAGCTCTTTTTTAAATAAGCGGGTCAAATAGTCCGGGTGCAAGTATACGTGGTTCGCTGTCGTTTCTCTGGACAGATTCTGATCCAGATTGGATACAATATAGCGTGTCGCCCGTTCAATCACGTCGCTAATCGAGGACGGATGTGTGGTATTCACAGCCTTCATAATGACATGGGCAAGCCAGCGCTCCAGATCGGTAAGCGAGCGGGATGCAGCTTCCGCCAGACGCAGGCTCTCCTCATCACAGAACATGAGATGTGCTTGAACCCCTTGCTGCTGCAGGACTGCATGCGCCATTTGCAAAAAATTCTCCTTCAGCGCACGCAAATAATCGCCATCTATTCCCGTTTGATCCCGCAGTCCATGGATGCAAGCTCTCGCTTCTTCCAGCAGCCTCTCCTTCACGCCTTGCCTCATCATCGCTGCCCAGCCATTCATATCTGGCAGAGCTGGAGGCGCTGCTGCAAGACGCTTTGCCTCATTCAGAGCAACATAATGGATTCCGGTCACATTATCTCTGTCTAAATTGTGTAATTGAGCCAGCAGAGCAGGGAGTTCATGTCCTTCTACTGTCCGCCCCCCATAGCAATACAATTCACAGTATAAATGTACACGACAAAACTCAACCAAGCGGCTACACATGATGGCAAGTCCGTTCTCTAGTTGTTCCTGTTCCACAGGCATAATAAGCAACCAAGCGTCATTCCCGGCAGGTACAACGACACTGCCTAACGTAAGCCTTCCCAGCATCTCTTTGCCTGCGTTCTTGAGCCCATATTCCAGCAGCTTCCGATCTCTGACCAGGAAGTCCTGCTGCCAACCACGTATGATCATTAACACTGGCAGAACCAAGGAGTCCGCAGGGAGAGATACTTGCCTTGCCGCCGCTTCCTTTGCAAAAATCTCACTCACTGCCGGAATGGTTTCATTCAGAACATCCAGCCAGAAGCGCTCACGGTTTATATCCTGCTGCCGAGACCACCAGTTCTTAACCCGCTGCGCATCCGCCAGTTCTTGCTCGCGCTTCACAGCGTCTGCCGCCTTGCACAGTGCGGCTTCCAGCTCTTCCTTGGTCAGCGGCTTCAACAAATAATTGGAGCAGCCCAGACGTACGGCTTCTTGGGCGTAATGAAAATCCGCATGGCAGGTCATCAGCACAGGGACGGTGCGAATTCCCTTCTCCCGCATCCACTTCAGCAGCTCTAGTCCGCTCCGCTGCGGCATTTCAATATCGCATAGCAGAATATGAATCTCCTGTACCTCAAAAATCCGCTCCGCCGCAGTCGGATTGTAAGCGACATAAACGTTGGAAATACCAAGCTGCAACCAGTCCACCATTTTTTTAACCGCTTTCACAAAATGAATCTCATCATCTACGATCAGCACGTTCAGCAAGGTGTGCTCTCCTCTCCTTCCGGGAATGACTTCATGGGTAAGCGAACTTCGACTCGAGCCCCGCCTGAATGAAGATTAAGAAAGGTAAGGTCGGCTTTTCCGCCATACAATAGCTCCAGTCTGCGCCATGCATTCCAGATGCCATGCCTGCTGCCGTCCTCCCGCTCCAAGTTCCTCTTCTCATTTAAGAGCTGCAGCAGCTCTGGGGTAAATCCTTCTCCGGTATCTTCAATAACGAGTAGAATGCGAGGCAGCTGACCATCTGATTCCAGCTTTCCATGAATCGATAGCCGGAATGGCGCTTCCAGCGTAAAGGCGTGCTTGATGGTATTCTCCACAAAGGTTTGAATCACAAGCGGGGGAATAGCGAGGTTCAGCAGATAAGATGGCACTTCAATTTCACTGCTCAGCTGATCTGGAAACCGCAGCTCCTGAATACGTATATAATTGCGCATATGCATCAGTTCATCCCCGAGAGAGACGAGTGAGACATGACTACGGAAAATGTAACGGAAATAGTCCGAGAGACAACGTGACATCTCCTGGATTAATTCATAATTGCGTACAGCAGCCAAACTGTGCAGCATGTTGAGGGAGTTTAAATAAAAATGGGGATTGATCGTTGTCTGCAGCTGCCTAAGCTCCGCCTGCTGTTTGCTTAATTGTTCCTCATAAACATGGATTTTCAATTCTCTGATGTGGGAAAGCATTTGGTTAAAATGATCGTTAACGACGCGAAATTCTTCAGTTGAGGCTTTAGATTCTGGAATCCCTTGCATATGCCCTTCACCGATTCGATTCATGGCAGACAGCAGTCTTCTGATCGGGAGCAAAATCATCTTGCGAAGCAGCACCAAACTTAAGGGAATCAGCAATATTGAACCCACAGAGACAATCCTATTCCAGCTCCAGAGATTGAAAAAACCTTTCAAAATATCTTGCTCCGGTATAAGCGCAACCAGTCGGAAACCACCATGCCGAGATCGTTCACCTACCGTCAGATAACGTTCCGGACCACCTGATAAGCTATATCCACCAGAGGCAAAGCTTAAATCAATTAGTTTTTCGCGAACCACTTCAGCATGCAGCATAGGTTCTCCAGCTTCTGTAGAAAATAGCGAAAAACCGCTCTCGCCTAAATTAATCAGGTTAAACGGAATGAGAAGTGTGTCCGCCTTGACCCAGGCGCCAACATAAGTGTTGGGAGCTGCCTGAAGCAAGCGGAGAATATAATAGCTGCCATCGATCTGTCGTACAAGCCAGTCACGCCCCCCAAGCTCAGACTGTGTGGGGGACGTATTCAGCTTACGGGTAACCTCACCTGATACCGCTACTCTTTCCATATAGGATGGGCGTGGACTGAATGCTTCTATGAAGCTTGCATCTAGTGTGCTATAAATAAAAAAGCCGTCCACTGCTCCATTACGGGAGTTTTCGTTCCATAGTTGCTTGGACAGTTGTACCTTTAGCAGTGCCGTCTCGGCTTCTGGCTGCCTTCGGTCCAGCAGCAGCAGGTTCGGGTCAGAAGCCACCATGTTAATTAAGAAGCTGTCGATTTCATCGAGAAGCCCATCAATTTGATTCATATAAAGGGTGATAAAGCTCTGATTGCTCTCAGCGACTTGCTTACGTACTACTTGAGCGGCATAATATTGGTTGAAATTGAGCAGCACAATGAGCGGAACCAAAATGGCGGCTACGCCCACAATGAGTTTAAATCGCATCGTATTTCGAAGCTTGCTTCTGCGCTGTGTATTCATTGCCTTTCCCATAGGCTAAGCAGAAAATCCTTATAACGCGCATTCTGCCCCAGCTCTTCTGCCTTGGTTGCGTCACCGTTCTGCCGGCAAATCAAGACAGACTTTTGTAAATAAATGAAGTACAAATGTGTAATCATTCGCGTCCGTTCGATCCAAGCCAGCTTCTCATCATTAGGAATTTCGGCTGCGCGCTCAGTGGCAAAAGCACTCATAGACAGGCGTGTCTCCTCGCTGATCAGCTCCTTGAATGCCTCCAGTTCTGCCGGATTCTTGCCCATACTCGCGTAATACACACTAAAGAGCGAATCATAATAGAGAAGGTCTGGCTGGTGCTCTCTTAAACACAAATACTTGTCGAGAATGGCTTCAATAGAAGCACGCGGGGATTTAAAATCGAACTCCACCAGCAATCGTCCGAACATGCGCTTCAGATTATCTACATACACTTCAGTGGCCAGCTCCTCCTTATCCTTAAAATGATGGTACAAGGTACGTCTGGACGCGCCTGAGCGGGTAGCAACGAGTACCAAATCCGCACCCTCAATCCCCTTCTCGCAAAAGGCGGCCAGCGCCGCCTCTTTAATCATTTCTCTGGTAAGCTGCAGTTGTTTCTCTCTAAGCTTCATCATGTGCTCCCCTATCCTGTAGTGCTAAGCTCTTCGGCAGCACTCGTGCTCGCTTCTGCGTCGTTATGCAGGAAGCGTGTGCCTCGAGAGCTGCGTTCTTGCTTGTGAATAATGCTATCCAGCCATTCCACTAATTTCTGCCCTTCCTCCTCTGCCTCATAGAAGGCTTGCATCGGCAGCAGCGTATGCGGAGTCGTGTGATTCTTCTTATCATAGCCGTATTCTGTAAGAAAATAATAAAAATTAGGCAGTTGTTCGTCAAGCTGGCGGGTAGCCGCCCGAAACTGCTGGCTCCATGCCTCCAAACTTTGCGGGTCAATATCGTCTCCTTTGCCATTAAGACGATTCTGGAACGAGGTGAGCACCTTGTCATTAATCGTACATGCATGCATGAGCACAGCATGAGCAGGCATGGCCTTCGCATTGTGGCGGAACGCCGCCCCAATCATATCTGTCTCCATCGGAAATGCGAACTGGCGAGTGAAATCATTATTCCACTGCTTGTTTACAATACTCGGCCATTGCTCGGAAGCAAGAAAGGAGCTGTCAGAGAGATGATAGATTTCTGCATCTGCATATTGGTTCGCAATGTCACTGGCATAGAAGGCTGAACCAAACCCACCAGCACTGGAGCCTGTAATCAGAAGCTTATCCGGTGTGTCGAAATTAGCATACACCCATTTCAGCGCTTCCTGCACATTATTCCTGCCATTATGACGGATATGCCGCACCTTCTTTCCCTTCTCATCGCAGTAAGTAACTGCAGCGTTGCCGGTATGGAAGTCAGCTGAGACATAAGGAATGAAGACGACATTCCACTCGGAGAACGGGTTGTCTGGACGTTGATCGAAGATCCCACGGTGCATATTAAAGATATAGAACGGAATTCTGGCGAAATAATAGCCAAATTGCCCGTACTTGAGATAAGAACGCAGGGACAACGGGATCTTCGCTGTCTCTGCATCCCAGCAGGCCCCGCCCCCGCAGAAATAGACCATCAAATTTCGGCTGCTGCCTTTGCGGGTATATAAGCAAAACGTTGAACCATCCGCGGCCATTGTCTGCTTGCTAAGCTTTACCTTGTTCCACTTGCCCGGTTTCGTATCACGGAAGCTATTCTTTTGGCTTGGTCTTTTGAAAACCTTACGGCTGACAAAGACAATGGAAAGGACTGCCACTGCAACAATAAAAAAGAATGTTCGCTTCAGCCTTTGCATGCTAATTCCCCTCTTCTCTCATAATTAACAGCCTTCAGTCCTTGTGAATGGACACCGCTCCAGCCTTTATTGCGGTACAGCTCCGGATGCTCTCCAGAAAAAGCTGCCGCTGCATCTGAATCATCAGCCAACCGATAACGCAGCCATGCGGTCAAATAACCTCTATGCATGCCGCCCTGCCCCATGCTCTCTAGATGATGTGCCGCCCTCGTCATCGCCATAACAGCTGCTTGGCCTGATCGAACCGCAGCGTAGGCACTCCGATTGGAGGATTTTGGCGAAATCATAAAGTCATGCGTTCCCGCCATAAAAAATAATGCAGCAGTTTGCGTTTCGATCTCATAAATATCCTTGGGTTCACACCACATCTGAGCAGGCAGCGCAATCGTAACCACCGTCTGAAGCGGCTCATCCAGATAATTCCCTGCATTCAGAACCCCTGTGGCGCCTTGGGAATGACCCACTGCACCAATGCGATCGATCAGCAGCTTGCGATAAAAAGGGCTTGCAGGATTAGCATTCTCCTGCAGGGTATAACGGACCGTATCTGCAACTTCCCGGCCTGTACCCGTATGACGGCAATAGCTGTCGATTACAACAAAGCCCCACGTCGCCAAATGAAGCAGCAGCGCATCATAATTCTCAGGCTGAGCATCCGAGCCATTGCCCCAAACAATAACAGGACAAGCTTCGTCCATCTCATCCGGGCAATAGATTTTGTATTGCGGATTCCCATCCTCTGCCTTAATTACCATACTTCTGCTACGATGCGGTCCTGGTTCGCCATAACGCTGCTCCACAGGTTCTGGCTGATAGCGGTAAAGCCACCTTCGTAATTTAAGCGGATACATGACTAGCAGATAGACCGGAATTAAAATCCACTTTACCCAGGTGCGGGAAGCTGGCTTCTCTGATGTTATCATCCGTGCTTGCCATCCTCTCATTTTCATTTCGCATTACACCAAGATTACTTACTGCACACCGTGTGTAATGAAAGTATAATAAAGGACACTGCCACTGTCAATGCAGGATTTGTGTAGTTGCGAATTGTAGTGGCTAGGGACGAAAATAAGGGCAGAAAAGTGCAGCACTTTAAGGCTTTTGTGTGGGTAAGAATCGGGTAGGAGGCTACCCATTAGTTGAGTAGCCGACCTTTTTTACAAAGGCGGTTTTTATCTGGTCGGATTCAACATTTGGATTTAACATAGCTTTTTTATAAGGAGTAAAACATAGTCATCACCGTAATGTACTGTTTTGTCGACGATTCCAGTTCCATAGGATGTATCTCCATTTATTTTAAAATTCCAATAGTATGGCTAGTAAATAGCATCTGTTTTAGCTTATGTTTTTCCCAGTTTGAAATCGGCTGCATTAAGAGTAAATATTAATGAACATTCGATATGCCTTCATAATAACAAGGCTGTTATGAGTTCTTTATCACAAAAAAAACACCCCGAAGGGTGGTCCGCATTACAATCATCATTCTATTAACATTTTTAGACTCTAACAT